>CAYIKS010000046.1:0-1516 GCA_964364125.1 uncultured Candidatus Saccharibacteria bacterium | reverse complement strand
GCCAATCGTACAATTCCTTGAGAACCCGGTTCCACTGGATTCGCATTAAGTCCACCAAAATGGAAGAAAAACTTTATAAAGTCGGAGACAAAGTCCCGCAAGCGGGCAGATATCAATGTGGAGTTTGCGGACTGATTATTGAATTTCTGCCACAGCATATTGAGAAAGGCGCGGTCTTTAATTTTTGTCCGCTTTGTTTTGCCGGCGCTGAAAAAGGACCGAAGAAACCAGATGAAGATATTTGGGAATTTATTGGTTAAAATAAAATATGATTGATGAAATTTCCGGCAAAGACGAACTTAGCTCCGGCAAAAAGAAATGGCTTGAAAATCGCGCCAGACGCGAAGAAGAGCAAAAGAATTTAAAACAAAAGAAAACAATAAAAAGAATATTTAAAACCGCGTTGATTGTTTTAATCATTGGAGTCGGAATCGCCGGCCTTGGCTGGTATTTTAAGATAAGACCGCCATTGCCGGAAAGCGAAATTATTTCAAGAGCGGGGATTCATTGGCATCCGGAAATTAAAATTTCTATTTTAGGGCAAAAACAAGAAATTCCTGACAATATCGGACTCGGCGTTGTGGAAAAACCAATACACACCCATGATAATACAGGTGTGATTCATCTTGAATTTTCCGGTTTAGTTAAAAAAGATGATATTCTGTTGGGAAAGTTTTTTGAAGTTTGGGGAAAAAAATTCAGTAAAGATTGTATTTTTGATAAATGTAACGGGTTTGAAGGACAAATTAAAATGCTTATAAATGGCAAGCAAAATTTTGAATTTGAGAATTATTTAATGAAAGATAAAGATAAGATTGAGATAATTTTTGAATAAACAGGGACAAATTAAAACCGAGATGAATTTACCTCAACACATTGTTATTATTCCCGACGGTAATCGGAGATGGGCGAAAAAGAAGGGATTGCCGTCTTTTTTTGGTCATCGGGAAGGAGCGAAAACAACGGAAAGAATTCTGAAAGTGGCTTTGGATTTAAAAATCCCTTATTTTACTTTTTGGGGCTGTTCGGTCAATAATATTACCAAGAGGTCGAAAACGGAAGTCAAATTTTTACTGAAGCTCTTTGAAAAGTATTTTAAGAAACTGGCAGACACCAAAGAAATCCACAGGCAAAAAGTGAAAGTCAACGCCGTCGGCCGCTGGAGAGAATTATTTCCGGAGAACGTAAAGCGGGCGATAAAAGAAGTTATAAATAAAACGAAAAATTATAAAAATCATCAACTCACTTTTTTATTGGCTTACAGCGGAATTGATGAGATGACAGCCGCGATTAGTAAAATCGCCGAATTAACCCTTCGACGCGGCTCAGGGCAGGGAATTGACGGGAAATTAATCAAAAACAATCTTTGGACAAAAGATTTGCCGCCGGTTGATTTGGTGATTCGCACTGGCGGCGAGCCGCACTGGTCGGACGGCGCGATGATGTGGGATGCGGCAAACGCGCAATTATATTTCACCGAAACCCTCTGGCCGGATTTCTCCGTGGAAGAATTTAA
>CAYIKS010000045.1:0-1713 GCA_964364125.1 uncultured Candidatus Saccharibacteria bacterium | reverse complement strand
GTTTTCAAAATCGTGATTTTTTATCTGGCTGAAACCAGAAACCCGATAATTAAAATTTCCAAAGAACACAACGGTTATGGCTGGTTCACTCATAAAGAGGCGATGAAAATTTTAAGCAAACACAAAGACAGCCAGAGGGTTTTAACGCAGGCCTATGACTTCCTTCGCAAACAGAGTTGAGGAAGCCGTCGGGAAAATCCCGAGAGGAAAAGCGGTTAGTTATAAAGAAGTGGCGAAATTGGCGGGAAAATCTAATGATTATAGGGCGGTGGGAAATATCTTAAACAAAAACCGCGACCCGAAAATTCCCTGCCATAGAGTAATCCGTTCCGATGGCAAAATCGGCGGATACAATAAAGGAACGAAAGAAAAAACAAAACGCCTTAGTAGGGAAGGCGTTTTGTAATTTATTTTATTCTTTCTACTATTTTTTCAAAAATTTTCGGCTCATTCTTTGCCAAATCGGCCAGAATTTTTCTGTCCAGAATAATATTTTGTTTTTTCAGGCCGGCGATAAATTTGCCGTAAGTTAAGCCATATGGCCGGACCGCGGCGTTAATCTGTACCTGCCATAAAGCCCGGTAATTTCTTTTCTTTTCCTTTCGGCCGCGAAAAGAACGGGACAAGGCGTGAAGCAGCGCCTCTTTGGCAGCTCTTTCTTTTGATTTTCTGCCCCACCTAAAGCCTTTGGTATATTTCAGTATTTTTTCGCGCTTTTTATGTGCTGTTTTTCCTCGTTTAACTCTGGTCATATACTAGAATTTAGAATATAGAATTTAGCGAACGATAGTTCTGCCTCCGTCTAATCTGAACGCTTCTTTTTTTGGCGCGAAAATGGCACTGGCCCATGGCGCGCCTTAAAACTTTTCCGGTTTTTGTGATTTTTATTCTATCAGAAATTGATTTTTTCATTTTTTCGCAATCTGCATTATCAATCCTTTGCCGCCGAATCTCGGCTCCATCGTGATTTTGTATTCTATGGGAATCATTGCGATAAATTCTTCCAGTTTCTGCCGCGCCCAATCCTTCATATATTTCTCCCTGCCTCTTAACACAAGGACGATTTCCGTTTTGTGCCCTTCGCGCAAAAATTCTTCTATTTTTTTTGTTTTAATTTCCAAGTCGTGACGGGCTTCGCGGACGCTGATTTTTATTTGTTTCAGTTCGTTGGTTTTTTGGCTGGATTTTTGCTTTCGCATTTCCTTTTCTTTTTGATAGCGGAATTTGTCAAAACTGATTATTTTGGCGACCGGCGGCTTGGCTGTCGGAGCGATTTCTATCAGGTCCAGTCCTTTTTCCTGCGCCAATTTTAATGCCGCCTCAAGCGGCATTATGCCAAGATTCCCTTCAACATCGTCCACTACCCGCAATTCCGGAGCGATTATTTGGTTATTTATTTTATACTGAAATTTTGGGGTATTTCTCAATTTTATTTCTTTTTATGTGGAAATGGCGGGAGTTGAACCCGCGTCTGGCAGTAATTTTATAAAATTTCTACAAGCTTAGCTAAATTAGAATTTAGAATCTAGAAGTTAGAATTTAGCAAAATCTTTTAGATTCTTTGCCGAGATTGTCTCCGCTAACTTGGCGATTTAGCGAATAAGCTCAAAGTATAACACCCGAGCCCCTCAACTTGAGCGATTAAGGACGGATGCCGCATTTAGGCAAAAGCCAATGCGGGAGCAACATTTCTGTTGGCAGTTATTGTTTTGA
>CAYIKS010000044.1:0-1761 GCA_964364125.1 uncultured Candidatus Saccharibacteria bacterium | reverse complement strand
TATCAGGAATATTTGAAAAATCCGAAAGAGCTTCCTAAACCGAAGCCGGAAGATTTTATAAAAGAAAAAGGGAAATAATTTCCTCAACCAAAGAACCTTAAAATAGGGGAGGTGAATATGTCGGATAACAGCGGCGGTATGGTCCGGGTAATTGCCCAGACCAAAGAAAAAGGGGAGTTTTACGATTATGTAAAATGGTCACGGCTAATAGAGTTAATGTTGCGGGGTTATGTTGTTAATCTCGCCGCCGGGGACTAATCAGTCAAGTAACCTCGGAGAAGCCGAAAGGCTTCTCCTTTATTTTTTATCCAATAAATTTCCTTGTTTTTTTTAAACCAAGTCATTTGGCGCTTAGCATATTGATACGTGTTTTTCTTAATCAGCGAAATTGCCTCCGGAAGAGTTGTTTTGCCTTTTAAATAATCTATAATTTCCCGATAACCAATAGTATTAAAAACCGGCAAATCCGCCGGATATTTTTTTAATAATTGTTTGGTCTCATTAATAAGACCAAGTTTGAGCATTTTATCAACGCGTTGGCTTATTCTCCTTTTTAATGTTTCTCCAGGCAGTTTTATGCCGATTTTCAAAAAATCGTAAGGCGATTTTTTGTCCTGAATTTGTTGAAGGGTCGGCACTTTTCCCAAAGTTTTGGCGATTTCAATGGCCCGGATTATCCGTCGTTTATTTTTTTTATCAATTGTCTCATATCTTTCCGGGTCTAATTTCTTGAGCTGTTTGAACAATTCTTCCGTGGATTTTTTCTCCAATTGTTTTCTTAATTTTTTCTGCGGCGGCACTTTTGGCAGTTTGTAGTTATAAATTAGGGCGTCAATATAAAATCCCGTCCCGCCGCAGATAATCGGGATTTTCCCGCGCCTTAAAATATCTTTAAGCGCTTTTTCGGCTAATTTTTGATATTGGGCGACGGTAAAAATCTTTTTAGGCAAAGCAACGTCCAAAAGATGATGAACAACGCCTTTATAAATATAAGGACGTCCGACGTCCTTATATTGAAAGTCGGACTTCCTAAATATTGAATCTCGTGGCACTTTACCTGAACATATATCAAGACCGCGATAAATCTGTCTTGAGTCAGCGGAAATAATTTCTCCGTTGAATTTTTTGGCAATTTTTACCGCTAATTCCGATTTCCCGGACGCCGTTGGCCCGAGAATAACGATGACTTTGGGCGGTCTTGACAAATTTTTTGGCATGATTATAATTATAGCAGACTTGTTCTTTCAGAATTCAAGTTGGGGGACGGGGGAGCCAAGCCAAAAAAACTGAAACAAAGTCGGAGCGCTTATAGAGTTATTCCCATACGAGTGAGTTAACGAAATGCCATCACGTGATGGTTGCCCGCTGCATACAGCGCGGGAAACTGCCGAAATACGCATTTTGATACTCATCTTAAAGATGGTTAGGAATAAACTTTATATGTCCGGTGGCTCTGCGCGAAGATCCTGTCTCCCTTAATTTGTAAATGGCTCCTGCGTTTGTATTGCAGCGAGCCATTTTTATTTAGAGATACGCTATGTTTAAACATAGCGATATGGTTAACCATATCGCTTAAATTCTCATACTTTATCAGAGAGTTTTATCTTCAATTTCTCTTTTTATTTTTTCAATTAGTTCTTCAATTTTTATTTCTCCCCCTTGCCCTTGTTTGTAATGTCGGACATTTACACTTTTATTCTGCGTTTCTTTGTCGCCGACAACCAGAATATACGGAATTTTTTGGATTTCCGCTTCGCGGAT
>CAYIKS010000043.1:0-1775 GCA_964364125.1 uncultured Candidatus Saccharibacteria bacterium | reverse complement strand
TGCCAATCCCTACAGATTAGATTTGAATGATAAAAATATCAGAAAAGCCAAAGAAGCGGGCGTGAAAATGGTTATAGATACCGACGCGCATCAACCGGAGCAAATGCGTTTTATGGAATACGGTGTTTCTCAGGCCCGCCGCGGCTGGGCCGAGAAAAAACATATAATAAATACCCAGCCAATTGAAAAATTATCGGATCTTTTCAAGCGGCCTTGACAATTATTTAAAATACATATATTATCCATATAAATGCTCTCTTGGGCGTTTATTTTTTAAAAAAAAGATATTTGGCCCTTTAAAATTTTGAAAAAATAGAAAGAGGTGAATGTATGGAAGAAAAAACCTGTTGTGAAATGTTGATGGCATTAATGGAATTCATTCCCGATTCCATCTATTTTAAGGACTTAGAGGGGAAATTCGTTATGGTGAGTAAAGCCAAATCTGCTAATTCCAACGTGTCTGTTGAAGAGATGATTGGGAAAACCGATTTCGATTTTATGTCGCTTGACGAAGCTGAAAAATCTTATTTTGACGATCAAAAGGTTATTGAAACCGGAGAATCAATTCAAGATAAGGTGGAAAAAATCACGCGTTCGGACGGAAACGAAAATTATGTGTCAGTTACTAAAACGCTGTGGAGAAACGAAGACGGCGAAATTATCGGCATCATCGGTATTTCCCGCGATGTGACAAGAAGAGTCGAAGCTGAAAAACACATCTTAAACATACTGAGTATCGCCGCTCATGATTTACGGTCTCCGCTGGTTTCCGTAGAATCAACAATTAAATTACTTATTCGCGGCTCGTTTGGTAAAATTGACGACAGCGTTAAGGCGACACTGGTTGACCTTTCGGGACGGGTAAAAAATTTAACAAGAATAGTTAATGACTATTTTATCAAATCGTCCGTTATGAATGTGGATATTCCGCCAAAAGAGATTCTGGATTTAAGGGAAGACATCATTGACCTAATTCTTGATGAATTCGCCAATGAAATCCACGAGAATCAAATTATAATTGACAATAAGCTCGGAGCGATTCCCGGAGACCGCATTATCATTAAAGCCAATAAAAACTGGCTTAGAATTGTTTACAGAAACTTGATTTCCAACTCGATAAAATACGGCGGCCGAGAATGCGTAATCGCTTTCGGTTTTGAAGAAACCGAGAGTAATTACAAGTTAAATGTTTACAACAATGGGCCGGCTGTATTGGAAGAAGAACGTTATAAAATTTTTGACAAATTTTATAGTGTTGGGAGCAGAAGTTCGGGGATAGGGCTCTGGATAATTCGCAATCTTATCCGCAAACACGGGGGAGATATGTGGTATGAAAATTCGTTAGACGGCCACCCGAATTTCGTTTTTAGCATTCCGAAAGAGTAGCAAGCAATATCGCCTCGCGTTGATTAAACGCGGGGCGCTTTTTTACAAGAAAAAAATTTGTTAAAATCAAAATATGCCCAAAGAAATTTCCGCCGGAATAATTATTTATAGGAAAACGCCGGAGGGGCCGAAGTTTTTGATTTTATATCACGGCCGGAACTATTGGAATTTCCCGAAAGGCAAAATCGAAGTCGAAGAAAAAAGTTTTCAGGCCGCTGTACGCGAGGTTAAAGAAGAAACCGGCTTGGGCCGAAACGAGTTAAAATTTAACCAATATTTTAAGGCCTACGAAAGATTCGCTTTCTGGAGAAAGGTCGGCGGCCGAGCCCAAAAAGTTTTCAAAATCGTGATTTTTTATCTGGCTGAAACCAGAAACCCGATAATTAAAA
>CAYIKS010000042.1:0-1812 GCA_964364125.1 uncultured Candidatus Saccharibacteria bacterium | reverse complement strand
GGATTTTTATCTTCATAATCCGGCTCGGTTTCGGCTTTCTTCTTGTGAAGAGCCTCAATAAATCTTTCTTCTAAGGGATTAAATTTTTCAGGGAATTTTTCCATTTTTTACTAATGGCACGAAACTAAACCCGAAATATTCCTTTTTATCGTATCGGTTTTTTGCAACTTTGTCAATGACGATAATGCTGTTTTCCACCGGCGCGACGATGCGGCCGCCGATTTTAAGCTGGCGCTTCCAGTTAAGCGGAATATCTCCGTAAGCGGCCGCTCCAGCAATAATTTTGTCGTAAGGCGCTTCTTTTTTATAACCCTTGGTGCCGTCGGCATTGATTGTTCTCACAATCCCCTTCTCTATAAAATTATATTTGGCAATGTTGTTCGCTCCGAATTCGTAAAGTTCCGAAATTCTTTCAACGGCGATAATTTTGCCTTGCTCGCCAACCATTTGAGCCAAAAGAGTGGATGTCCAACCGGAACCGAAGCCGACGTCTAAAATCTTCTCAGCTGGCCTTGGTTCCAAAAGTTCCAGCATAAAAGCGACGGTCAAGGGTTGGGAAATGGTCTGGCCGAAATTAATCGGCAAAGGCGCGTTCACATACGCTTCAAGTTTGTGCTTTTCCGGCACGAAATCCGCCCGGTCAATCTGCTTAAACGCCTCAATAATTTCCGGCGTTTTCAAATAGCCGTCTTTAATTAAAGAAGTAATTAAATTATCATACTCCAAACTCATATTTTAATTATATCAATTTATATCCCCGAATGCTATTTGGAGTTGACAAAAAACCGCCATTGCTTTATCTTTTTATAAAATAGTTGGCCTTTAAAAAGGAGGAAAATATGAAATGGGTGGTATTAGTTTTGTTGGGCATTCTTTTAGCGGTAGCGTTTTGTCAGTTGTTTTCTTTTCCGAATCCAGAAAATAAAAAGAAAGGAGGGATAATTTGAAAAAATTTGGAAATTTTCTGATAAAAGTTGGTTTCGTTGTAATGCTCCTCGCCATCGGAACGCTATTAGTATACGATCTTCCTGGTTTAAGAAAATGGGTCGTAGGCGGAATAGGGACTATTGGAATCTTTGTCGGTCTGATAGGTTTTCTGATTTATAGAGATAAGTCGGAAGATTCCAGTGAGAGTGAAGATGATTATTATAAATATATAAGATACCAATAAAAAGGAGGAGGAATGCCTACAGAGAAATGGTTAGTTAAGTGGAAAAGAAATCGCAGTAATAGAGGCGAAGAGATTGTTTATTCGCAAGAAAAGGCGCTGCAAATAGCCGAAGAGAAAAAACATCTTGGATATAAAGTAAAAATAAAGAAAATACCGCGCCGCTAAAATTTTAAGAAGCAATAAGCCCCGCTGGGATTTCCAGTCGGGGCTTTTATTTCAAAAATTGGCGGGTCCACGAGGATTCGAACCTCGATCATCGGTTTTGGAGACCGATATTCTGCCATTGAACTATAGACCCCAAAGCCAAAAGTCACTTCTTGGCTTCTTTGTGCGTCGTGTGCTTCCGACACCAGCGGCAAAACTTTTTATACTCCAACTTTCTTTCAACTTTTTTTATATTCTTCCGCGTGTAATAATTCACCCGTTTGCATTCGGAACACCGCAGCTTTATTAAATTTTCGCTGAATTTTGATTTTGGCATATGTGTATGTGGGTGATACTGGATTTGAACCAGTGACCTCTTCCGTGTCGAGGAAGCGCTCTGCCACTGAGCTAATCACCCTTTCATGAGCCGAGACCGAGAATCGAACTCGGGTCTTGCGCTTACCATGCGCGTGCTCTACCACTGAGCTATCTCGGCA
>CAYIKS010000041.1:0-1915 GCA_964364125.1 uncultured Candidatus Saccharibacteria bacterium | reverse complement strand
CTTTGTCGCCGACAACCAGAATATACGGAATTTTTTGGATTTCCGCTTCGCGGATGCGTTTGGAAACCGTTAAGTTTTCGTCGCTTAAATTAGCGCGAATGTCGTTAGTCGTTAGTTGTTGGTTGATTAAGTCAGCATAATTGCGATGCGCTGCGCCGACATTGATAATTTCCGCCTGAACAGGGGAGAGCCACAAAGGCAAAGCGCCGGCAAAATGTTCAATTAAGATTCCAATAAATCTTTCAAAAGAACCGATGGAAGAGCGATGAATCATTACTGGCCGCTGTTTTTTTCCTTTTTCATCAATATATTCCAAATCAAGGCGTTCCGGCATCTGGAAATCAAGTTGAATCGTCGCTACGGTCCATTTTCGGCCGAGAGAATCCTCAACATCTACGTCAATCTTCGGTCCGTAAAAAGCGCCGTCTTTGGCCCGAAGTTCGTATTTTAATTTATTTTTTTCAAGCGCCAGTTTGAGTGCTTTTTCCGCTTTAGTCCAGAGTTTTGGGTTGCCCATTGCTTTGTCCGGTTTGGTTGCGAAGGCAAACAAAGTTTTTAAGTTAAAAGTTTTATGGATTTTTGTCAGCAGTTCCAATACGCCGTTTATCTCTTTAAGAATTTGGTCAGGCCGGCAAAAAATATGAGCGTCATCCTGAATAAACCCGTAGACCCGGAAAAGTCCGGTAAGCGTGCCGGAGCGTTCTTGCCGGTAAAGATTGCCGAATTCCGAAAGACGAATCGGCAAATCGCGGTAGCTTCTGATTTTTGATTTGTAAATGTAAGCGGAGCCGGGACAGTTCATCGGTTTTAAGGCGTAAGTTTCCTTGTTAATTTTCAAAGGGAAGATATTTTCTTGATAATGTTTCCAATGGCCGGATTTTTCGTAAAGTTCTTTCTTGACCAACACTGGCGTGAGAGTTTCCAGATAGCCGCGTTCTTTTTGGAGTTGGCGGATAAAATTTGCAAGTTCGTTTAGAATAATCATTCCTTTCGGATGCCAGAATACTGAGCCGGGCGCGATGTCTTGGAAAGAAAAGAGGTCAAGTTTTTCTCCAAGTTTCCGGTGGTTTCTTTTTTCAATTTCTTCCTGAAATTTTAGATAATCACCTAATTCTTTTTTATCGTTAAAAGCCACGCCGTAAATTCGGGTGAGCATCGGATTTTTTTCATCGCCTTTCCAATACGCGCCGGCGATTCTGGTTAATTTAAAGGCGTCGGGATTTATTTCTTTGGTGTTTTTTATATGCGGCCCTTTACACAAATCAATAAAGTCGCCGGATTTATAAATTGATACAGATTTCAATTTTTGGGAGGTCGGACCTCCTTTGGAGGTGCGACCTCCCAACATTAATTCTTTGATTAATTCCAGTTTGTACGGCTGTTCGGAAAATAATTTTTTCGCTTCGGCAAAAGAGACGGTTTCTTTTTTAAATTGCAGATTTTGCTTGATTAGTTCTCGTATTCGTTTTTCTAATTCCGGCAATTCGGATTCCGTTAATTTTCGGACATCCGATGTCCTGAAATTATTTTTATTAATATTTGGGACATCCGATGTCCCGATATTAAAATCAAAATCGTAGTAAAACCCATTTTCAATAGTCGGTCCTATGCCCAGTTTGACGTTAGGATATTTTTTCAAAACCGCGAGCGCGAGCAGATGGGCGAGCGAATGCCTGATTTTTTCAATTTTTAATTCTACATTGTCATTTTCCATTTTAATTTTAAACTTTGAATTTTTCACAATTCCACCGCGCTTTCGCAGATGAATTTCGGTTCGTTGTTTCTCCACGACAAACGGCCCTGGGCCACGACGACGTTGTTTTCCCGCCACAAAGTCGGATTTTTATTCAACGTGTCCGAGAAAACAATCACTTCCAGGGCGCCGCTTAAATCCTCCAGTTTGGCGAAAAGTATT
>CAYIKS010000040.1:0-2046 GCA_964364125.1 uncultured Candidatus Saccharibacteria bacterium | reverse complement strand
TACTATTTGCTACTAAAACAATTCCTGCACCCAAAAGACACCCTGCCATTTTCCCGACCGCCGAGCCGAGCATCGTTCTTTTTTCAGAAATATGATTTTGCCTTAATCTTTCGGCCGTCTCTCCCTCAAAAATTCAGGCAAGACCATCTGTTATGGCGTTGCCGACCACTCCGCCGATAATCGCACCGGTCACCCCCGCAAAATGCGCGCCAAAAATTGCCATTATGGCTAGAATACCATTATCTATCATACCAAAGATAATATCGGGCTTGATAGATTTCAGACCGATCTTAAATGGCACAAGAGAAAAAATACAAAGCATTGCTAAAATTATTAGTACCACGCCTATCCAGTCGGTGTTTTCAATAAAAAATACACTCACAGTAGCTATAACCACGCAAAGCGTTAAGATATTCAGTATTGAGAAAATAAATTTTTGGCGCATAATTTTTGGTAATTAAGTAAACAAATTATTTTAAGATTTTGTTATATAACAAAATTGTTTTTTCAATCATTATATCCGATTTGAATTGTTTGGCCGTCTCTTTAGCGGCCAAAGCCAAACGATGACGCAAAGCGGTGTTATTCAATAAAAGTTTTATTTTTTCTTCGGCTTCCTCGACGGTACAGGCAATAAAGCCATTTTCTCCGTTACGGATAATTTCCGGAGCCACGCCCACGGGAAAAGCTATTGGAACCAGTCCCTGCGACATTGCTTCAATCAAGCTAAGCGAAAACCCTTCATAACGCGAGGTTAAAAGTGCGATACCTCCTGCATAAGGCTGAATCAGGGAGGGAATGGTGTCTTTGATCACATTCGCGACAAGGGTATGATTTGGGATATTGTTTTTCATCCATTGCATTAGTTTCTTATTCCGCGACATCACGACAGAAAACTTTTTGACTTCGGGAAATCGCTCAAACAGCCATATAAGTCGATCAACTCCTTTGAGCTTAAGCGTAAAAGGATCTTCCCCGATCCTGCCTAGAAAAACAAGCGCTGGCGTATTTTCTAAAGTGCTATTTTTTACATCAAACCAATAATCCTCAATCGCATTATGGATCACTCCTATTTTTTCAGCCTTAATTCCGACGCTCATCAAATCGTTCTTTACGATATCGGATGTGGCGATAATATAATCCGCGCGCTCTGCCGCATACTGCTCAATGGAAGCGATATCGTTAAGGGGACGGCGTGTTTTTATATCAAGTTCACGGATTGCCCCCGATTGTTTCAACCGAAGAAAAACCTCGCTGAATCCGTTTCCCAAACGATTTGTCTTCGGGACAGACCGCAAAAAACCAATAGTAGTCGAACCAAAATGCGACACAACGGGTTTGGAAAAACGCAGAAAAGCGAGCGGAGTATATGTTGTTCCTTGAATGATGTCATGACTCAATATCTCCTCGCGCCTTTCCAATAATGAATAAAAAAAGAGAATGTTGTTGATGCCCTTAAAATGAGTCGGTGTGTCCGTAAGTAAAAATTGGGGATAAAAGTTATTTACCTCCGCCCCCTTTTCACGCAGTTTGCAAGCAATGAGATCATTGATAAAATGCGCTCCCGTGCCAATTTTTTTATCGCTATGGATAAATGCTATTTTCATAATATGGTTGTGGTTTTATAAAACTTCTTGCGACAATTTCCTCATTTTATTAAATCATCAACACCAACCTCAAGCGCCTCGGCGATCTTGGTAAGCGTTTCAATGGTCGGGTTTGTATTTGCGCCATTTTCAACTTTAACAATGGTGTTAAGTGATAAATCGGCAAGACGAGCTATTTTCTCAAGGGAAAGCCCCTTTTTAGCCCGTAATTTCTTTAAGTTTTCAGCAATTTTGTTATTTGACATATCTCTTCTAATTGTATAACATTATAGTATATAGAATATAATATAAATGTTTCTTTCTTGATACTATAATGATAACGAATTTTTCAAAAATTGTAAATGAATCTTTAGGGAGTTCTTTGTCGTTGCCCGCGCACGGGTGGGTTGGGGCAAGGGCAACATCTCTTTTGGCGGCGCATTTCGCTTTGCGAAATACG
>CAYIKS010000039.1:0-2354 GCA_964364125.1 uncultured Candidatus Saccharibacteria bacterium | reverse complement strand
GCTCGACCGGATTTGAACCGGCAACCACTCGGGCCACAGCCGAGAGCTCTAACCAGTTGAGCTACGAGCACCATAATTCTAATTTAAATCAAGATTAAGACGTCGCGCATAACCCCAATCTATCTTTAGTTCCCTACCAATTTCTCTATAAGTCAACCCTTTATTTCTTAAATTCTTTGTCTCTTTTTTTCTATAAATATAGCGTTTCTTTTTTAATTTTTGATTATTTACAATATTTTTCAGTTCGGGGATTATTTTAATTACTGAAGATTTTTTCACAATCACAAAAGGTTTAATTTTTTTAATAAAATCATAAACCTCTGTTTGTTTTGCTATATAATATGACCACCCGTCGCTCCAATGACTTTTTCTTTTCGTAATATAAATTATATTTCCATATCCAATAAATTTTTTAATAGATAATAAAACTTCTTCATTTATTTGAGGAATGGTGATTCTAAATCCTTTTCCGTTATGAGTAAGAGACCCCTCGCCATCAAAAAATCCAGCAATGTATGACCAATTCATACTTTCAATTATAGTTCAATTTTGTGGACAATTCAACTGTGGATAAAAATAAAATTGCCACAGATTGCAGTGTTGCTACTACACCAATATCTCCATAATTTGTAATTTGTGCCGCGGGGGTGAATCGAACACCCGACGCCTTGCTCTTCAGGCAAGCGCTCCACCACTGAGCTACCGCGGCATAATTATTATCCCCTTATCACCAGCTTCACTTTTATTTTTTTCGCTTCCCAAAATTTTTTAAAATATCTAATAATCGCTTTCTCATTAAAATCCTTACACGAATAAACATCCATCGCCGCATAACCTTGTTCCGGCCAGGTATGTATAGAAATGTGGCTTTCGTAAAGCATAATAAAGCCAGAAATTCCCCAATCCGGATAATGGTCGGTGGCGACTTTTCTGACAACCGCGTTTCCCAAGGGCCGCATTTTGAATTTTTTCGGCAAACCCCTGAGTAAATTTAAAATAGATTGCCGGTTTTTTAATTTTTTTTCTTCAATCCCATAAGCATCAATAATTAGATGCTTACCCCAGGTTTTTTTCATCTTTATTGTTGTTTCTGTTGAATCCCGCTCGCGCAAATAAAAAAGACAGGATAAGAAAAATTATACGATAATTAAATTTTTATGCAATAGTTTCGGGCCGCTGGGAATTGAACCCAGTCTACATGCTCCCAAAGCATGCGTACTGCCGGTATACTACGGCCCGGCCGCAAACGCCCCCGGAAGGAATCGAACCCTCATCAGCGCCTTAGAAGAGCGCTGCTTTGTCCATTAAGCTACGGGGGCGAACATAAACATCCTAAAAATACGAGTCAAAACCGCTCATTATTCTGTTAAATTTCTGGTCCAAGTCGTTTATGGCGCGCGCTTCGTTATTTATTTTTTCTATCAATTCCTGAATTTTCCCGTCGGAATTTTTCTCCTGGCCGAGGAATTTCGCGCGCAAAACTTCTAAAAGCTGAATCATGTAATCGTTGTAGCTTATCAGCCGGCTGATTAAAGCGACCTCAGAACTAACTGCTTCCAGGGCTGACTGGCTGGCGGATTTGGGAGTTATTCCGGAAATGCTCTGCGTCATTTTCTCAAGTTGCGCCGAAAGCCTGATGGCTTTCTCCCGCGCCTGGCGGTTCCGTTCAATCTCCTGAACAATCAAGTTTACGGCTTCGGTGTATTTTCTTTCCTGTGAAAGATTGGAAACTTCATTGAGGCGGTTGGCCGTCTCATCGGACATTCTAATAATTTCTTGAGCAATGACCGAGGCCTGCTGTCGGGCTTCTAAAAATTCTCTCGGTACCTCTTTTGATTCGCCTAGAAAAACGCGAGTTATAAAATAAGACGCAAAAACAATCAGCAGAAACAAAACAAGAATTCTGAGCCGCCGCGGAATTTTGAAATATAAACTGGTTATCATTAGGTTTATTAAAACAGATTTTCTTGAAAAAAACAACGGGAGTGGTAAAATAAGTAAAAATCAAGCGGGTATCGTATATCGGTATTACCTCAGCTTTCCAAGCTGATGAGAGGGGTTCGACTCCCCTTACCCGCTCAAAATCAAAAAATTCCCTAAGGGAATTTTTTGATTTGGACTCAGCGAGAATCGAACTCGCGCCTCTACAATGCGAATGTAGCGTAATACCACTTTACTATGAGCCCGTAAATTTTAAATTTTTGGCGTCGCTGTTTTTCTTCCTTAAAATAGTGTATAATTATAAATCAAAAACAGCAAATTTAAAATTGAGGAGGAAAATGAGAACCGTAAAAGAGTTAAGCGAGTATTTTGCCCAAACGGAACATCCACAGCTGCAGGAGTTGATAGACATT
>CAYIKS010000038.1:0-2403 GCA_964364125.1 uncultured Candidatus Saccharibacteria bacterium | reverse complement strand
ATTTAGGCAAAAGCCAATGCGGGAGCAACATTTCTGTTGGCAGTTATTGTTTTGACTCGGTGATTTTTGAGGTGACGAATCGTCCTCAGCCTGCAATTTTATAAAGGTGCCGCCATCAAACCCAAACATTCCCTTAATTTCTATAAATTTCTACCAATCTCCCGTTCAATATCTCTTTTCTTTATTAGTTCTCTTTTGTCCACCTTCTTCCGGCTCTTGGCCAAACCGATTTCCAGCTTTATTCTGTGGTTTTTAGTATAAACTTTCAACGGCGTTAAAGTCAAGCCCTTTTCCTGCGTCCGGCCGATGAGATTTTTTATTTCCGATTTTTTTAGGAGGAGCCGGCGGGTACGTTTTGAATCGTAATCCGGCGGCGCGTTTTTCGGCTGATAAGCCGGGATGTCGGCGTTAAGCAGCCACGCTTGGCCGTCGCGAATCACGACATAAGAGCCCGCCAGATTTATCCTGCCGGTTTTTATGGATTTCACTTCCAAACCGAGTAGTTCAATTCCCGCTTCATAGGTTTCAAGGATTTGGTAGTCGAAATAAGCCTTTTTATTAGTGGTAATAATCATTGGTTTCAGTATAATAAATATAAATGATTAAGACAAAAATCATTGATTTTCTTAAAAAAGCGATAAAAGAGAAGATAGAAATAGAAGTTTTTGCGTCGGAGAACGAGAAATTCGGGCATTATTCAACCAGCATCGCTTTAAAATTGGCGAAGGCGCTAAAGAAAAATCCGATGGAAATTGCGGAGGAGATAGCATCAAAAGTTAAAAGTCCTGCCTTGCCGGCAGGCAGGCAAAGGTCAAAAGTTTTTGACAAAGTCGAGGTAGCTCCGCCGGGATTTATAAATTTCTGGATTTCAGGACAAACGCTTGATAGCGAACTGAAAGCAGTTTTGAAGTTAAAAGACAAATATGGCTCGTCGCAAGCGGGCAAAGGAAAAATTATTGTAATTGATTATTCGGCGCCGAACATCGCCAAACCAATGAATGTCGGGCATCTGCGCTCAACTCTCATCGGCCAGTCGCTTGCGGACATTTTTCGTTTTCAGGGTTATCGCGTCATAGGCGACAACCATATCGGCGACTGGGGCACGCAACTCGGAGCGCTTATCGTCGCCTGGAAAAAATGGGGGAGCAAACGGAAATTCAATAAAAATCCCATCGGCCATTTGGTCAAACTTTATGTCCGTTTTCACAAAGAATCGGAAAAACACGACTGGCTTTTGCCTTTGGCGCGGGAGGAAACGAAAAAACTTCAAGAAGGCAATCGCGAAAACCGCGTTCTGTGGAGGTTGTTTGTTAAAGAGAGTTTGAAAGAATTCAACAAAATTTATAAACGACTTGGCATGAAATTTGATTTGGTTTTGGGAGAAAGTTTTTACCAACCCTTGCTTAAGGGAGTGGTGGCGGACGCATTAAGGAAAAAAGCCGCCAAAAAAGACGATGGCGCGGTTAAAATTTTTTACAATAACAAGATTCCGCCGCTTGTCATTCAGAAATCGGACGGCTCGTATCTTTATTCAACAATCGACCTCGCGACTATGAAATATCGCGTTAAAAAATGGCGGCCTGAAAAAATCCTCTATGTGGTAGCAAATGAGCAAACTCTTCATTTTGAACAGGTTTTTGAGGCGGCCCGGCGCCTGCGCTATGTCAAAGACGGCGTGTTGAAGCACGTGAAATTCGGAATGGTGCTGGGAGAAACCGGCAAAAAAATGTCCACCCGCAAAGGGGAATTCATAAAATTGGAGAATCTTTTGGACGAGGCGCATAAAAAAGCCGCAAAAATAAATCGGCAAGCCGCGGAAGTCGTTGGCATCGGCGCTGTTAAATATCGTTCACTGTCCCATGAACGAAAAAGCGACATTGTTTTCAACTGGAACGAGATGTTGAATCTAAAAGGCAATTCCGGGCCTTATCTTCAATATACTTACGCGCGGCTCAAAAGCGTTTTAAGGAAAGCAGAAGAATCGGTTCGACAAGCTCACCGCAAGCCGGATTTTCTTCTGCTCGCAAGCGACTCCGAGAAAGCCGTGATTCGGCAGCTCGCTTATTTTCCGGATATTTTGGAACGCGCCGCCACGCTCTACGAAACCAATATTGTCTGCGATTATCTTTTCAAATTGGCGAACGTTTTAAACCGCTTTTATGAAAGCGAGCCGATACTCAAATCCCCGAAACCTCTTCGCGAGAACCGTTTGAATCTGATTCTTGCGGCAACCATTGTTTTGAAAAACGGCTTGCGTCTTTTGGGCATCAAGGCGCCGGAAAGAATGTAACTTAATTTTTTAGATAAATATGGCATGCTGAAAAATCTTAAAAATCTTACTTTGCCGGAAATAGAGGAAAAAGTTCTGGAATTCTGGCAGAAGAATAAAATTTTTGAAAAATC
>CAYIKS010000037.1:0-2491 GCA_964364125.1 uncultured Candidatus Saccharibacteria bacterium | reverse complement strand
CCATTAGCCAAAACCGCGATGGTTTTTCCGCCGGCCAAAACCGCGCCCTCGTGAGCCGCGGTGTCAATACCCATTGCCAATCCGCTGACAATAACGATTCCTTTTTCAGCGAGTTTTTTCGCGATTTCTTTCGCCAATTTTTTACCCTCGCCGGTGGCTTTCCGGGTGCCGACAATGGCGACTTTCGGTCCGCCAGCTGGCGGATCTTTCGGCAAAGCGCCGAGCAGATAAAGTTGTTGGGGAGGATTTGGAATTTCTTTCAGGAGCCGGGGATAGGCAGAATCTTTTTGATTGATACGATTGATAATTCTCCTTGATTTTTCCATTTACTAATTACTTATTATTATATATAATATGTAATTAAATGGGAGAGGGAAAACAGGAAAGTTTTAAAAAACGGTTGTTGCTCACGATTGGCGTAATACCGCTCGGTATTTTGATTTTGGGCGCCGGACTCTATTTTTTGGGAATGGATATTAAAGGTAATGTCGAAAGAGTGAGAAATGCGCGGCAGGAATTGTTGTTTCGCTCCAAGATTGGCGAGAAAATCTCGGTTTTAAAGAATCAGGCGGAACAAGCAAAACTCTACTCGGCAGACCTTGAAAATATTTTAATCAGCAGAGACCAGCTGGCGAACTTTTCCCGCGATGTCAACGCCATAGCCAAACAGAATCAGATTGATTTAACTTCCAGTTTCAGCGGCGAGACGCCGGCAAGCGCTGACGGCTTGGGCAGCATCGGACTGACCATGACAGCCGCCGGCTCTCTTGAAAACATCATAAATTTTCTGAAGGCGTTTAATGAAAGCCGTTATTCTATAAAACTGAACTTTCTTGACTTTGTTTCGCAGGGAGAAAAATTCAAGGCATTATTCAATGGACAAATTTTCTTTTTTAAAAAATAAAAGAGAGTTCATTTTCGGAGCGGTCGGAATTTTTTTGCTTTTGGCAATTGTTGTTTTCATTATCTATCTGATAAAATTTCTGGCGAGCAATCTTGAATCCGCTTTCGGCTCTGATTTTATTGAAACAAAACAAGAAATCGGCTTTAATTTAGAGGGTTTGAAAAAGTTGGGGATTATGAAATAGACGGGCGTGTGGCTCAGTGGTAGAGCACGTTCCTGATAAGAACGGGGTCGAAGGTTCGATTCCTTCCACGCCCACAATGTTAACTCCTCAAATCCTCTACGAAGACAGGAATTTTTTGGCTATCAATAAACCCGCGGGGCTATTAGTTCACCCAATAAAGATTGAAGGCGTAAGATTAAAGGTTAAAGATGAGACGACTCTGGTTGACTGGCTGATTAAAAAATATCCCGAAATCAAGAAGGTTGGCGACCTGCCTGCCGGCAGGCAGGCGACCCAAATCCGGCCCGGGATTGTGCATCGTCTGGATAAAGACACTTCCGGTGTCATTCTGGCGGCGCGAAACCAAAGATATTTTGAATATCTGAAAAAACTTTTCCAGACCGGACAGATTAAAAAAATATATCTGGCTTTGGTTTGGGGAAAACTTGAGCCGCGGAAGGGGATTATTGAAAAACCGATTAAAATCAAAGCCGGCAGCGTCAAGAGAACTGTTTGGCAGGGCAAAGACGAGAAAAAGGCAGTCACGGAATATCGAGTCCTAAAATATTTCAGATATAACAAATCCTTCACGATCGTGAATAAAGTGTTATACTTTTCTTTATTAAGAGTGATGCCGAAAACCGGTCGGACGCATCAAATCAGAGTTCATTTAGCTTCAATCGGGCATCCGATTGTCGGCGATTCGCTGTACGGACCAAAGGAAAATTCTTTTGGTCTCAAGCGGCAGTTTCTTCACGCCGAGTCGTTGGAGTTCAGCGCTGAAGACGGCCGGCGAATAAAAATAGAAGCGGAACCGCCGGAGGATTTAAAGCGGGTCATTGACGATTTAAGATTTAAGATTTAAGATTTAAGAATCGTATATGGATGAAAAAATTTTGGAAAAAATAAAACCCGGGGCGATGGTGGCGGTTTCTGAAAGAATAAAAGAAGGCGGAAAAGAGAAAACGAGTAATTTCAAGGGAGTAGTCATTGCGCGGAAGCACGGCAAGGAGCCGGGCGCGACTTTTACCGTGCGGGCGACCGTGGGCGGCGTGGGCGTTGAAAAAGTTTACCCGATTCATTCACCGATAATTGCCAAGGTTCAAGTGATAAGTTCGCCGAAAAAAGTCCACCGGGCCAAACTTTATTTCCTCCGCAAAATTTCCAAGAAAAAATCCCGCGAGAAAATCGGCGTGGCGGCGTAAAAAATAATTGCAAGATTGCTGATTGAAAAATTGAAAATTAATTTTTGCGCGGGTGTCGTAACTGGTAGCCGAGCATCCTTGAGGTGGATGTGGCCGCAAGGCCGTGGAGGTTCGAGTCCTCTCCCGCGCACCAAACAAAACAGTCCAATTAATTGGACTGTTTTGTTTGGTGCCCTTTGTTTGAAAATGCGCGAACCTTCTTTGAACGAAACTGACGCT
>CAYIKS010000036.1:0-2942 GCA_964364125.1 uncultured Candidatus Saccharibacteria bacterium | reverse complement strand
TTATCTTATCGACCTTAATAGTTAATTATCTCGGCAACACCTCTTTTATTACCGGCACAAAGCCCACGCCGACAATGGCCTGAAACATTCGGTTGCCGTCTAAGCCGTAGCCGGTCAAGGTGTAGGTGGTGATTTTGTCAGGCCGGACATTTTGGGTTCCGGAACAATTGACATCGCCGATGCCCCGATTGATATAGGCGCTGTCGCAGTATTGACAATTCCAGGAAAGAGTGGAGAACTGGGGCAGAATGATGTTTTCCGGTTCAGAGGTAAAGACACAGCGGGGAACTTGGATGACGTCGGCGTAAGTGCTGTCTGAAGCTGTACCGCCAGGGCCAGAACAGGAAAGATAGAAATTATATTTGCCTCGGTCAGCAAAACTGGTTGTTCCTTTGATGGTTTCCGAACCGGAAGTTGATTTGTCTCCGCTCCAATCACCAGAGGCAGAACAAGAATCAGCGTTAGAGGAGGTCCAACTCACCCGGAGAGGATCGGGAATTTCGACAATAATGGGCGGACCTAAACTGACGTGGGGAGGGGGTGGCGGAGGGGGAGACCACCAACCGCCGCCATTGCCATTGCCATCACCACCATTGCCACCATTTTGCCTTTGTGCCCCGTCACCATCCGGACCGCCACTACTACAGCGCCAAATAATCTCAATCCTGCAAGAATTGTAATCAACAATCGCCCAAACAATAGGATCCGGAAGTAAAAGCGCTGGCAGAATCACCGGCGCAAAAACCACATTAGCAATTTTCTTAACAGCTCTACTTAACCAGCTTGCTTCCGCGGTATTTGAAAAAAACACGGAAATAACCGCAATGATTACAAATAAAATAAAAAGCTTGTTTCGGAATGAATTCATTATTTATATTCTATAATAATACCACGACAAAAACAATATTGCCTGTGCATAACTAATATAAATAGGGCTTACCGCAATAAATGCGATAAGCCCCCTGAATCTCGAATTCTATTTCAGCCAAGCAGCTATCTGGTTGGCTACTTCTTGGCTTTTTATGAGATCGAGATGGCTGAGCGGGTAAACTACCGAATCCTTCAGTGTCTCCGGAGGCACTGAAAGCACTGATTCGACATCTACTGCGCCGTCATTTGGTGATTTAAGGTACCATTTTTCAGTACCTTTCTCACCAGCGATAACGTAAAGTGGAGTGCCTGACGGCGTCACGCTGAAGACAAAACCCGGCACTACCCAGTAGCCGCCATTGGGCGTGCCGATTGTGATGATTTTTTTGATTCTGAGTTCAGAATACCGGCCAGCCAACTCCCGAGCAATCAAACCGCCAAACGAGAAACCAATGAGTGTGATTTCCTGATGAGCGAGCCCTTTGTCTTTAATTTGAGAAAGAACATCGTCAGCTGCCTCGTAAATAGGCATCATTCGCGCCGGTTTAATTACTATTGAATCCGGAAGGTTTTCTTTAAGAAACGAAAGTTGTTCCGTCTCTCCGCCCCAGCCGGGAATCAGAATTGCAAGTTCGCCGGCAATCGATAGATTAGCGACAACTAAAAAAATTAATACCAAAGCTATTATTATCTGTTTTTTCATCTCAGACTCCTTTCTTATAAACAGAGATGTTCTGTTATTTGTTTAAGACCTATTGTTTAATATCTCACTTTAATCTGTCCTTATTATACCCGCCTCCCCGCAAAAAGTCAAATCTACCGGTAGCCAAGATAAATAACACACCCGATTTTTAAACCAGTTTTATTATATCATTTATTATCTCATCAAGCTGCCACTTATCTTTTTTGTAATATTTCTTGGATAATTTGTTGACAATTCTTTTATGCTCTGGATACCCCATTGATTTAGCTTTAAAAACTTTAAACCATTTAGGAGAATTCTGAACAATCTCATTAAAAATCTCCGAAACATGCCAAATAAAAAAATCATATTTATAACTTTTGTATTTTGGAAACTTTTTGTGAATATAACCATAAAAAATAAAATGCAACATCTCGTGGGCTATAACAACGGGAATGAAATTTTTCTTTTTATGGCGATACGGGAATTGAAAAGTTTTATCCTTTAGATATCTCGGGTACATTCCCCAAATTGTTGGATAAGCGATGTATTTCCCTTTTGGCCAAGGATAATTTTTGAAAATTTCTATAAACTGAACCAACCATTAAATCAATTAAATCAATAAGACTGGGCAAAACAAAAAAACCCTACAAAAACACCAACCGCTATGCTATAGCATAGCGGTATGATATAATTATTTTATGGATAAGGAAAAATCAATAATCCTTCCGCCAATTAGCAATTATGCTTCCCGTAAAGAATGGGAAACTGCTTGCTGGCGGAAAATATTGGAATCTAAAGAGTTACTGCCGTTGCTTATTACTTCTCATGAACGCCGCGATTTAATCATGCGCGCCGCGGCTATGGAGGGGCTAATTTCCGGCAAAAGTTATCGGAAAATCGGCAAAGAATTGTGGGTTTCGCCCCAAACTATCAGCGTTATTAAAAAAGCCATAGATGAAAAGGCTTATCGCAGTTATTTGGAACGTAGCCACAAGGAAAGAAAAAGGAGAAAATATAGCCCGAGTCCAATACCTGAAAAATCAAAGAGTAAACCCTACGGCAGACCCCGCCGCACAAAATACGGAACGATTTATATGCCCTACTGAATTGATAAAAGGTTGGTGCTATGCTATAGCATAGCAGCATATGAATAATTTATTTATAATTATTTATATTGTTTTTATTAGGTGCTATGCTATAGCATAGCACTACAGAGGGATTGCCTCCCCCAATACATAAAATCTAAGAGATTAAAGATTGAAAAAATAAAAAAATCATAGCAAAAATTTTTGAGAATTTTTATAAGCTAAACTACTAAGGCCTCCAGCGTTTTCTTTTTGATTTCTTCCAAGAGTTTTTTGTCTTCTTTCAGTTTTTCTTTGGTTGC
>CAYIKS010000035.1:0-3115 GCA_964364125.1 uncultured Candidatus Saccharibacteria bacterium | reverse complement strand
ATCCACCTTTTTATGTTTATCTTTGGCAAAATCTCGCAGATTGTGGATTTTAATTTTTATCAATCCCCTTTTCTGCGCGCGCTTAAGAATTGACTCATTAAGATAAGAGTTAAAAATATGTGGGAAGATTGTTATAATGTCAAATCTCATAACATATTTTATAAACCAAAAACCGCGCTTTTTTATAATAGCACGGCTTTTGTTTAATTTAAATTAAATTTTAAGGTCTTCCACTGTTCTGTCAACCATCCCTCTCGGTCCCCTGGTTGAACCTTCCGGCTCAATAATTTTCAGATTGACGCGGGCATTGTTTTTAATGCCGACAATCCGGAGCAGAGAACGAATGGATTGGGCGGTTGAACCGCGCTTCCCGACAATCTTTCCCATGTCTTGAGGATTGACTTTCAGGGTAAGCAGAACTCCCATTTCGTCCACCTTGCGCTCAACATTGACGTCGTCAGGGTTATCAACAATGGACTTAACGAGAAATTCCAGAAAATCCTTATCTTTTGATTCCGCAGCTTTCATGCTTTTCTATGAATTTCAACTATTTCCGACCTTTTTAATTATGAGAATAATAGCAAATTAATTTTCAGAGGTCAAGTCCGCCGGCACACTTTCTTCAACTTTTTTTGATTTCTTGTGCACCGGCTTTTTGGGTCCCGCGATTACTCCGGCGCTGACCAGTAAATTAAAAACGCTGTCAGTGGGTTGGGCGCCGGTTTTAATCCAATAACCCGCTCTTTCCTTTTTTATTTCAAATTTATCGGTGTGAGGATTCCACCAACCGATGTCTTCAACGTAGCGTCCCTGAAGTTTTGAACGCTTCTCCGTCACAATCACCCGAAACGACGCCTGATGTTTTTTACCGATGCGACGAAACTTGATGGCTAACATAGGTTTTTATTATATTCTTTGATGTAATTGATGTAAAGCGTTCTTGGCCGCTTCAATTTCCGCTTCCTGTTTTGACATACCTTCTCCTTCGGCAATTTGATGGTCATTAAAAAAAACTCCGACTTGAAAAATTTTGGCGTGGTCCGGCCCTTTTTCCGAGAGAACTTGATAAGTCGGCGTTGCTTTTAATTTTTCCTGAACAATTTCTTGAAGCAAACTTTTGGGGTCTTTATACAATCCTTTTTCCATTACTTCGCCGATATGAACAAGAACCGCTTGACTGATAAATTTTTTAGCTGCCTCATAGCCGGCGTCAAGATAAATCGCGCCCAAAACCGCTTCAAAAGCGTTGGCTAAAATCGCTTCTCTGGCTTTGCCAGTGTCTTTGGCTTCGCCTCGGGAAAGCAAGACGAATTTATTCAACTCTATTTCTTTCGCAATTTGAGCCAGCATCTGATAATTCACCAAAGCCGCCCTGATGCTGGTTAATTCGCCTTCCGGGGAATTCGGATATTCTTTGAATAGATTTTCGGTAACCGCCAATTCCAAAACCGCGTCGCCTAAAAATTCCAAACGCTCGTTGTGCGGCACTCCCCATTTGGGATTCTCATTAAGATAAGAACGATGAGTAAGAGATTCCCTAAGTAAGTCCGCGTTTTTAAATTTTATGCCGAGCTTCTGCTCTAATTTGGATAAATCCATTAACTCTTCTGTTCCATTTGTTTAAAAACCGTTCCCAATACTCCGTTGATGAATTTTCCGGAGTTCGGACCGCCGTAGTTTTTCGCCAGTTCAATAGCTTCGTTAATCGCCACTTTTTCCGGCACTTCGTTCTTGTCAGCGTATAATAATTCATAAAGCCCGATGCGCAAAACATTTCGGTCAATTATTGCTATTTGGTTGAGCGGCCATTCCGGCGCGGCTTTTTCTATTATTCTGTCTATTCCGTTTATATGTTCAACAAGGCCTTTTATAATTCTCCAGACGAATTCCGGTTCGTCTATGCCCGGTCCGAACTCATTCAAATTTCTTTCAACCACCTTCGTCAAGCCCTCTTTGCGATTATAAAAATCCCACTCGTAAAGGGACTGGAGAACGATTGAACGACAGAGATGTCTGGTAGCCATTATTTCTTAATTTTCAACCTTGGTTCTTTTACCGCTCTTCCTTTATAGTATCCGCAGTTGGCGCAATATCTGTGCGCTAGAATCGGGTGCTGGCAGTTCGGGCAAATAAAAATCTGGCTCGGTTTCAAAGCTAAATGCGACCGCCGGCGGCGGACTTTGGAGCTTGTATGATGTTTTGCAGGAACGCCTCCCATAATTCTAGAATATGTAATTTAGAATATAGAATTTAGAAATTTATGTCAATGAAAAGGGCTCCCTTAAATAAATTGGAAGCCCTAATTTTGTTTAACATCCTTTTTCATACTCCTCAAAAACATTTTCCACAATCTCCAGCTGGACGTCCGCTTCTTTGAATAAATCAATTGAAAGCGCGTCAGCGTGGTATCGTCTTTGCGCCACTACTCTTTTGATTCCCACTTGCACTATCTTTTTCGCGCAGTTAAAACATGGCGTCATCTTGCAGTAAAGCGCGCCTCCTTCCAGTTTTACGCCGTGTTTAGCCGCCTGCAAAATCGCGTTTTCTTCGGCGTGAAGAGTTCGGATGCAATGGGAGGATTTCTTTCCATTTTCATCAATTACATCCCGCATCAAATGGCCTGCTTCGTCGCAATGCGGCAAGTTTGAAGGAGCGCCGACATAGCCGGTGGCCACTATTCTTTTATCAACGACGATTATGGCCCCAGCTTTTCCTCTGTCGCAAGTGCCCCTTCCGCCCACTCTATCAGTAATTTCTAAAAAATAATCGTCCCAAGTTAAACGTGCCATTTTTCACACCTCCTTGCTGCCGTCTAACGTCTTTGCAAACTCTTCTTTATCTTTTAGAATCTCCGTTTCAACCTTAACTTTATCGACGTTAAGAACATCCACCAAGTCAAAGTATTGCTCGTAAAGGTGAAGGCCGTCACTATAAGCAATGAGTTTGCCGTCTTTTATTCCTAAATCATCTAAGTGCGCAAGAACATATTCTTTTACTATTTGGAGACCGCCTAAGTTTTCCGGAAGCCCTGTAAAGAGGTCCCACGACCGAAAGAAAACCGACATATTAAGGTGTTTATTAACAACCTTAAAACTTACCACTTTCAGACACGGGG
>CAYIKS010000034.1:0-3191 GCA_964364125.1 uncultured Candidatus Saccharibacteria bacterium | reverse complement strand
ACAAACACATAATAATCCGGCCATTCCGTCAGATTTTTATTAATTATGATGTCGTTGGATTTTTGACCTTCAGACATTCTTTTTAATAAAAGATATTTAGCCAGCGCTTTCAGATTAATATTCGGAAAGGCGAGCGCGCTTTTTGTCCGGAAAGCCAGTTCGTAATTATTGCTTAAAGACTGAAGATATTCTTCATTTACGTTTTTTGAATTTTGCGGCGAGACAATTAGATAATCGCCGCTTTTTATTTCATCGGGTTTGTCGTTTTGAAATACGGTAAACGGCACGGGAATTTTTGATATCAGAGAAAAGGGAGTTTCATTTTCCGAATTCGATTTAAGGTCAAATCTGTTGGCGGTCAGCCCCTTGTATTGCAAAAACTCGGCCAAGACGAAATAAGCGCCTCTGCCGTTCCCGCGGCCAACGCCGTCCATAAAAATATTGGCTTGCCCAGATAGATATTTGAAATTTATGTCTTGAATTAAAAAATCCAGCGTTTTGTTAAAATTAATCGGCAGATATTTATAGTAGGTAAGATAGTAGATTCCCGAGGGGATTGTATTGAAGAGTAATACGAATCCGCTGGCAAGCAATAACCCCTTCAAAATAATATTTTTTTGCTCGTTTTGACTAAAGAAATAAATTATTGTCGGAATTGCGAATAGATACACGGGCAATAAATAATACGGACCGTACATATTCAGAATAAAAAACGCTGACGCATACACTGAGCCGGTTATCATCATCGAGTCGAGAATGGGATGCGCTTCTTGTTTTCTGACGAATAATTTATAAATTCGCCAAACGGTCAGCGGCAATAAAACCAAGATAATAATCGGGTCAGAGAAAAATCCGTAATTAAGGAAATTTTTTATAAATGCAAGCAAATTAAAATTTGTCCCGCCGTAAACATTGGATCCGCGATGCAGGTAAACGTAAAAATAATAAATAGCGGCGTACAGGAAAGAGCTCAACGCTAATGAGCCGTCTAAAATTTTTACTCTTTTGTCGGATATTTTCCGAGAAAAAACAAAGTGAAAAAAAGCAAAAGCGCCGATTGCAATAAAAGCCGTTTCTTTATAATAAATGGCAAAATTGGCGAAAAGTATCGCTGAGATAAAATAAATTATTTTCCGTTTATCAAAATACGCCAGATAGCACAGAAAAAAAGCGGCCAGAAAGAAAATTACATTTCTTTCATTCATCTGCATTCGGAACCACGATATAGTAAATCCCGGCGTCAAAAAAAGAAGAATAGGAATGCCGTATATTAATAATTTATCTGAAGTAAATTTTCTTATCAGTTTTACGATTAAAACGGCAAAAATTATAAATTGAATCGTGTGAAAAAAGAAATACCATAAAGGAGACGGCGATTTCGATAAAAGGCCGAAAAGATTGTATTCCATTCCGGCTAACGGAGTGAAACGTCCTAATTTAACCGCGTCATAATAAGGGAAATCTTGGCTATAATAAAGAAGCGGTTTGTCGGCTTGAAGCGTTCTTAAAAAAATGAAATCATCGGTCGGGCCGAGCTGGGGATTGATTAGTAAAACAAGCGCGTAAACACCGATAAAAATCGCAAAGAAAATAATGGAGAAGTATTTCTTGGAATAGCCGTTCATTTTGACTTCTTTAATCTTAATAATTATAATTCAAATACGTTAGGGGGTCAAAATATTTAATGAATAATATTAAAGACCGAGACATAATTGAATCACTGAAAGAAAAATCTTTGTGGGTCAGAAAGGAAACGATTAATATCCACAAAATCGCTCCGGATACTCGGTTGGCTTCATCGTTATCTGACGTTGAGATATTCGTGGCTTTGTACTACGGCGGGATTCTAAAATTTAACCCTAAAAATCCGAGATGGGAAGAAAGAGATAGATTTATCATCAGCAAGGGCCACGGCGCCATTTCTTTATACCCGATATTGGCCGACCTCGGTTTTTTTAATAGAAGCGAATTGGCAAAAGTCGGTCAGCCGGGTTCTTTTCTGGGAGGAATTCCGGACACCATGATTCCCGGCTTTGAAACCATCAACGGTGCTTTGGGCCACGGTTTAGGAGTGGCTTGCGGAGTAGCAACCGCTCTGAAAAGAAAAAACTCGGATTCAAAAGTTTTTGTCTTGATGGGCGACGGGGAATTATTTGAGGGGGCGGTTTGGGAAGCGATTATGTTCGCTCCCCATCACAAATTAAACAATTTGATATTGATTATTGATAACAATAAAATTTCCATGCTTGATTATTGCAAAAATATCGTTGATTTAACGCCGCTGGAGGAAAAATTCAGAATTTTCGGTTGGGAAACCGCAATCGTTGACGGTCATAACATGGAAGAACTCTATGATTTATTAAAGAATTTAAAGGAAAGAAAAAGTGAGCGTCCGAAAGCGTTAATTGCCGACACCGTCAAAGGCAAGGGAGTTCCTCAGTTGGAAAATGACGTTTTGTGCCACATTAAGTCATTAAAAGAGGACGAGGTCGTTAAAGCGATTGAAGGATTAAAATGAATGGCGAGCAAATAAAACCAAAAACAATGCGCGACGCCTTTATTGAGGCAATCCATGAAAGAATGCGGGAAAACAACCGGATTTTCTTCGTGTCGGCTGATTTCGGCTCGCCGGCGCTTGATAAATTAAGAGAAGATTTTAAAGACCGGTTTATTAATGTGGGAATAGCCGAGCAGAATCTAATTAATGTATCCGTTGGTTTGGCTCTGGAAGGATATGTTGTTTACGCTTACGCCATCGCGCCTTTTATTACAATGAGAGATTACGAGCAGATAAGGCAGAGTTTGTCCATTTCCAGCCAGGTAAGACCCATAAACGTAAATCTCATCGGCGTGGGAGCCGGATTGAGCTATGATGTTTCCGGACCGACTCATCATTGCTTGGAAGATATCAGTGTTATGCGGTTGATGCCGAATTTTACGGTATTTTCGCCGAGCGACTGGCTTTTGGCAAAAAAATTTATTGATTATTCAATTAACGTGAAAATGCCGAAATATCTGCGATTTGACAGCAAAGCCATGCCGGCGATTTATGACAATATCAACGATTTAAAAATTGAAGAAGGATTTTATGAATTGGTAAAAGGAGAGAAAGTTTGTTTGGTTTCCACCGGTTTTATGACACATCGGGCTTTGAAAGCGGCAAAAGAACTCAAAGACGTCGGAGTGGTTGA
>CAYIKS010000033.1:0-3323 GCA_964364125.1 uncultured Candidatus Saccharibacteria bacterium | reverse complement strand
AACAGCGAAGACGTGGCGATAAAAGAACTTGTTTTCGAAAACATTTCCAGCGGCAGCAATCCGGCGGTCAAAATAAAACTGGCGGTTGAATACAAGCCAAGCGATTTAAAAACAATGAAACCGTCCACCACGATTGAAACGACGATTTATCTAAGAAAACAATGAAAGGTTATATAGCCATTACCTCAGCTATTATCATTTCTTTGCTCTTGATGGCAATCACTTTTGCCTTGAATTTTTCTTCCTTCTTCGGCAGATTTAATGTCTTTGATTCTCAGACAAAAGAAATCAGCCAGGCCTTAGCCGAGGCCTGCGCGGAAAAAGCCCTGCTTAACTTGGCTCAGAATTCGTCTTACGCGGGCAATGAAACAATTACCGTCAAAACGCCGGACACCTGCGACATCTTGACGATTGAAACAAACGGCTCGCAAAAAACAATAAAAACAACGGCGACCTTTCAAAAAACCACAACTAATATCAAAGTCATGGTCAATATGCCCGGTCCTCAACTGGTCTCGTGGGAAGAACTATCAAATTTTTGATAAAATAAAGTTATGAGCAAAAAATCCGGTTTCACGCTGTTTGAAATAATAATTACCGTCGGAATTATCGCCATTTTGGCAGGGGCGACGATTATGCTTATTAATCCGGCTCAACAGATGGCAAGAGCTAGAAATGTTCAGCGTCAATCGGACATCAATTTTATATTAAACGCCGTTGGCCAAAATATAGCTGATAATCGGGGAACGTTTAATTGCTCAAGCGGCGCCATTCCGACCAGTTCAACCAAAATGGCGACCGGCGCTTACAACGTCGCGCCCTGCCTGGTGCCGGTTTATCTGGATAAACTGCCTTTTGACCCGAACGCAACCGGCGCTCATTACGCTTCAACAACGGACTACGACACCGGCTATTTCATTTCGCAAAGCACTACTACCAATCGCGTCACCATCAACGCTCCCTCGGCGGAACTGGAACAAACCATATCGGTAACAAGATAGATTCACTTTTTAAAATGTTATATTTGTGTTATATTTTTGTGGCTTTTTTTCCTTCGATTTGAATCTGAGTAATTTTTAACACCGACGCATAGGTCGGTGCTCCGACTCCTGAAGGACGTCGGAGTTTTCCTTCAATTAATCTCGCTTCCAAAAGCTTTGTTCTTTTACCGTCAATAAAAGTATAAACGCCCGGTTCGGGATTTAACGCCCGGATTTTTCTTTCAATTTCTAAGGCGACTTGTGGTGAGCTTGCCGAACCATTTTGGGCTATTTCCAAATCTTTTGATTCAATGTATCCATCTTCGGTTTTGAATTTTTTCGTGTAAGTGGCTTCCGTTTCATTCTGGGGCAGGGGAGTAATTTCACCGGCGACAAATTTCGGCAAGGTCTCAATCAATAAATCCGCCCCAAATTCCGCCAATTTATCGTGAAGTGATTTATACGTTTCATTAGTGGCTATTGGCAAGCGACTATTGGCTAAAATTGGTCCACTGTCCAATCCCTCATCCATTAAATACAAAGTTACGCCGGTTTCTTCATCACCATTTAAAATAGCCGCCTGAATAGGGGAGGGGCCGCGATATTTTGGCAAAAGCGAAGGATGAACGCCGATTGTTCCGAGTCGCGGAATTTCCAAAATTTCCTTGGGAATGATTTTTGCGTAAGCGGCGACAATAAAAAAATCAAATTTTGAATTTTGAATTTTGAATTTTGAATTTGACAAGACCTCTGGCTGTAAAACAGGAATATTATACTTTTGCGCCAGAAGTTTTGTCGCTGGCGGAGTGATAATTTTTTTCCTTCCCACCGGCCTGTCAGGATTGCAAATAACGGCCTGCGGAATATAACCGGCATCAATAAGTTTTTCCAATATGATTGAGGCAAATTCGGGAGTTCCGAAGAATATAAATTTCATATTAGATTCTATTTTCTAATTTCTATTTTCTGGATATTCTTCGCTTTATCTATAAAAAGTATCCCGTTTAAGTGGTCTACTTCATGCTGAAAAACCCTTGCCAACAGCCCGAACGCCTTGATTTTAATCTTTCTGCCGTTTTTATCAAAGCCGACCAAAGTAATTCTTTCCGGCCGCTCAACCAAGCCGTAAATTCCGGGCACACTTAAACAACCTTCTTCCATCATCGTCTTTTTTTCGGGAAATTTTACGGTTTCCGGATTAAAAATCGCGTAGAATTTCATTGATTTCGACGAAGGCAAAATTATTTTGTTATTTTCATCTCGTTTTAATGGCTCATCAGAAATTTGCGCCACAAAAATCCGCAAATTCAAACCAATCTGATTGGCGCTTAAACCGATACCATTATCTTTATTCATCGCTTCGCGCATTTTTTTTATCAAATCGTTTATCTCTTTTTTGGTGAATTCTTGAAAGTCAAAATCAGCGGTCTTGGTCCGCAAAAACTTTTCCTCCTTTTTATTGTTGATTGTAAAAATTTTCATTTGTTTTAATTCTTGGATTTAGGACTTTTAAAAATACCCGGATGGGTTTTGCTTAATACTTCCATAAAGTAAGCGCCTTTATTCTTAATTTTTTTCCTTTCCGCCACTTCTTCGGCGATTCGCAATAAGTCGTCATTATTGTGTTTTTTCGCCAATTTAATATAAAGCGATTTGTGTTTTTCGTCGTTTAACAATTGAGCAATAAGCAAGCCGGTTAATTGGAATTTTTTATAAACACGGCTTGTTTTACCGCGTTCTTTGAGGGTTTCTAAATAATCTTTTTCTAAAGGCATTTTTATGTTTAAATTATAACATTAAGATTGGCGAAATATGAAGCGTCTTTTTATTGCCATAAATCTACCCGAAGAAATTAAACAAAGAATAAAACGGCTGGTGTCTAATATAAAAATAGACGCCGATGTCCGCTGGTTGCCGCCGGAAAATTGGCATTTGACGATTTCTTTTTTGGGCTATCAGCCGGAAGAGGGGATAAGCGCGATTTCGGACGCGCTCAAAGAAACAGCCGCGGCTTTTTCCGCGCCAACGATTGAATTTGAAAAAATAACTTTAGCGCCTGCCCACCGGCCGCGAATGATTTGGTTGGTTGGTATAAAAGAAACTTCAAAAATTCTCGGCGAAATTAAAATAAAATTAGAAGATGAGCTTGTTAAAAACGGTGTGCGGTTTAAGAGAGAAAACAGAGAATATAACGTTCATTTAACCATCGCTCGCTTTCGCTCGCCGCTGATTAACGCGGATATCGAGCGGATAAATGCGGATATTATCAGCATAAATCAGCTTATAAATCAGCGTAAATCTGCGTTTGGCTTTCAAGCCAAATCATTGGATTTAATGGAATCG
>CAYIKS010000032.1:0-3881 GCA_964364125.1 uncultured Candidatus Saccharibacteria bacterium | reverse complement strand
GACTTTTGAATTTTGAATTTAAAGTTTCCGCCAAAGCCAAAGCGGCGTTTTGAAACAATTCCTCAATTGTTTTCCCGTAAATCCTCAACCGCAACTCCGCCGGATGAGGTAAAATTTCGTATTTTTTCATACCAATCAACTAATTAACTAATTAACGATTTAACTATTTCAGTTTCACCCCACGGAATTTTTTTGTTGTTTTCCACGCACATCCATTTCTCCCCGCCTTTGCCGGTTAAAATCACAACGTCGCCTTTTTTCGCTAATGACAGCGCCTTTTTAATTGCTTTTTTTCTATCTAAAATCTTCCAATAGTTTTTAGAAATTAGAAATTTGAAATTAGAAATTTGCGAAAATCCGGCCTCGATGTCGTCTAAAATAATAGCCGGATTTTCGTCGTATGGGTCTTCGTTCGTTAGAATAATTTTATCGCAATATCTTGCCGCGATTTTGCCCATCTTCGGCCTTTTCCATTTATCCCGGCCGCCGCCTTGAGCGCCTAATAAGCATATAAGCTTTGAGCTTTTAGTTTTTAGATTTGAGTCGATAATCGTTTTATAAACTGCTTCCAAACTTGCCGGTTCATGAGCATAGTCAATAATGACGGTAAATTTCTGGCCCTTATCAATAATTTCCAATCTTCCCGGCGGCGGCTGAACTTTAATTAAGGCCTTTCTTATCGTTCCCATCGGCACATTCAAAGCTCGAACCGCGGAAATCGCCGCAGCCGCGTTTTGGACATTAAACTCGCCAATCAGAGGCATTGTGAATTTTTCCTTATTGAACAAGAAAGTCGTCCCCTTGGCCGTTGATTTTATTTTAGAAATAACGTTCAAATTTTGGACATTAAGCCGGGGGTTCCTTAACTTTAAAGCATAAACATATTGTCTTGTGACTTTCGGCTCCAGAAAATAACCGGCGTTTTCGTCGTCTAAATTATAGACGCCGATGCCATTCGGTTTCTTGACGACTTGTTTAAATAATTTCAATTTGGCATCGCGATAATTTTCAAAACTGCCGTGGCGTTCAATGTGTTCCGGAGTTAAATTGGTGAAAACTGCGACATCATAATCAATAAACCGATGGCGGTATTGTAAAATTCCTTCAGAAGAAGTTTCAATAACGGCGTATTTACACTTTTCTTTCGCCATCTGTGCGATAAGTTTTTGGAGCTGGAATCTTCCGAGCATCGTTTGTTTGGTTTCATTGGGCCATTCTTTTTTGCCGATTCTAAAATTTACCGTGGTCGCCATTCCGGTTTTTAAGCCGGCGGAATTGAGTATCTGGGCGATTAAATTACAAGTCGTTGTTTTTCCTTTAGTTCCGGTCACGCCGATTACTATCATTTTCTGCGCTTGCCCGCCGAAGCCTCGGCGAAGGTGGGAGGGAAAGCCGTAAATGAGAGCCGCTAAAAAAGCCAGCAAAAAGTGATAAACCGGCTGGCACAGACGATAAAGCGATTTAGGGATAATGTATTTTTCGAAAAAACGAAGAACTCGCTCCATTATAGATAATCCAGCGGGTCTAAACTTCCGCCATAAGGCATTGGCCCGCAGGACCTGCTTCCTTTTATATAAAATGTCTGACTGGCGTAAACCGTAAAATGAAGATGCGGGCCGATGGCATAGCCGGTTTTGCCGACATAGCCGATTACTTGCCCAGTCAAAACATAATCGCCAACAGCGACTGCTTGCAAAGAAAGATGGGCGTATAAAGTTGTGAAATTGTTTTCGTGTTCAATTACCACGTATTTCCCGTAGGCGCCGCGATAACAGTATCTGTCCTGATTATCAACGGCAATCACTCTGCCTTTTTCAGCGGCTAGGACCGGCGTTCCGATGGGCGCGCCGTAGTCAACGCCGTTGTGAAATTTTCCTTTATAAGCCCGCGCGGCAAATTTGGTCGTGCCGTATTCCTGAGTGATTCTTAGGGGCGAAATGGCGATGGGTATGGCCAAAACTCCGGGCCGTTTTCCCGGCAAAGCATTTGGGTCGATTTTTAGCCGTAACTCTTCTTCAATTTTTTCTATTTCAGCCGCGATTTCCGATTGTTTCTTTTCCAAGTCGCCGATGATTTTTTGGTAGGCGCTTTCTTTGTTTTTAGTTTGGGCAAGAAGCGTCTGTTTTTCCCTTTTTACTTCTTCGGTTATCAGTTTTTTGTTTTTGAGATAACTATTCTCCGATTCTTTCAATTGTTTTTTATCCGCCGTTTCATCAAGCGAGTCGCTTAATTCTTGCTTTAAAGATTCCATCTCGGTTATATCCACGGAAAGGCTATTATTAAGGTCGGCTAAACTTTGAATTTCAAAAACGCTGTTAGAGAGGGTTTTATTTCTTAAAAACACAATCAGGGGCGATTCATTCTCCTTTTGTTGAAGCTCGCGCAAGATTTCGGCAATTGCTCCCCTTTTCGCTTCAATTTTCTCTTCGGTTTCAACGATATTATATTGGAGCGATTCAATTTCCAGCCCTAATTTGTCAATCACAATTTCACTTGAGCGAATGCTGAGATTTAATTGTTGGACTTGGGTGTTGATCTTGTTCGTTTCTTTTTGAAGAGTTCGGCTTTCTTCATGCGCCGCTTCAAGTTTTTGCTGGTTTTCTTTGATTTGATTGGTGACATTTTGAAGTTCCTGCGATTTTTGCTCAATTGATTTTTTTAATTCATCCGGAGCGGCGGCAAAGACGGAATTATAAAATAGAAAGTAGAAAGTAGAAAATAGAAGCAATAAGATTGCCGATCGTCGCAAAAATCTTTTTCGGAAATTTATAAACAAAAGCACGGCTAAGCTGCCCAAAAGATTTAAAAGCAAATCATTGGCGGTGTCCGGTCCGTCGCCCAAACGGAGTCCTCGGCCGTGGATAAGTAAATCCTCCAGATACTCTTCTATTTCATAAAGAACGCCGAGAAGATTGGAAATTCCTAAGACAAAAAGCGAGTGAATAAATTGATTAAATTGTTCAAAAAATTTTCGGCTCGCCAAAAAAATCAGATATGCCGCCATTCCGCCGACTATTAGATGAGCCGCTTTGTCGTACCAGCCGAATTGCGAATACAAACGAAAGACGTCGCCGGAAGTGTCAATGAGCACGCCTAAAAAAGACAAAGCCAGCGCCGGTTTTAAAAATCTCGGCTCTCTAAAGAAATGAGCGATTAACTCAACTATCAGCCAAGCCGCGGTGGCGGTGATTATCAAACCGAACCAACTAAAATCAAGCGGAAAATTCAAAATTCCGATTAAATTCAAAAATTCAAAAATAATCAAACCGACGAATAATAGCCGAAAAACAAAAATCATAATTATCTTTTACTTAGAAATCTTAAAGCCAATTTCAACCGTTCTTCGGTTTTTTTAGTTTTCGGCGGAAGATTTTTGACTGCTTCGTAAATTTCCGAACGTTTATAGCCAAGCTTCTTTAAGGCCGCCTCCACTTCTTTGTCCGCTTCCATTAATGGAAGCAATTCCTCATTTTGCTTGCCCTTGATTTTGTCTTTTAATTCTAAAATTATCCGTTCGGCTTTTTTTCGGCCCACGCCCCAGGCCTTTGCCAAAAGGTCGCTTCTGCCCCTGCTGACAGCCGCCAGAAATCTTTCAATCGGAAAGCCGCTTAAAATTCCCAAGGCGGATTTCGGGCCTATGCCGTTGACGCCGTTAAGCATTTCAAAAACTTCCAATTCTTTTTCGTCGGAAAATCCGTATAAATCAATGTTGTCGCGGCTTACGGAAATAACGCAAAAAAGTTTAGCCCGTTTGCCGATTTTCGGCAAGTCCCGGCTAGTTCTCTGCGAGACCGCGACTTTAAATCCGATGCCGTTAGTTTCTAAAACGACCAGATTGGATTTTTTAACGATTATTTTTCCGGAAAGGGAATAAAGCATAA
>CAYIKS010000031.1:2887-4334 GCA_964364125.1 uncultured Candidatus Saccharibacteria bacterium | reverse complement strand
TGCCGCTGGAAATGTTTTCGAAAACAAGTTCTTTTATCGCCACGTCTTCGCTGTTCAGAATTACAGCCGGGTTGGCGGCGTAAGTAATGTTTATATCAGAACCGGACAGGTTGATGACCACGGGATTGGATGGGAAATTAAATTTATTCACCGAAAGCGTCGTTGAAGTGGTTGCCGCGGCCGGTTGATTTATGGCGTCAACGTTAGTGAGCGCCCATTTGATTTTTTTCATCAAAAAATTCGCTTCTTCTTCAACGCTGGTTCGCGCCAATACGCCGGTTTTTGAATCAAGAATCTGATAAACGCCGACCAGAATGAAACCGATGGTCAGCGAAAGCAAAGCCATGTAAATAATTATTTCTATAAGAGTAAATCCTTTCATTGCGATGTGATAATTCTTAATGCGTCATTGCTGCGTACTGAAACGTAAACGATATTGTCTTCGTAGTCAATGCCGGTGGCGACCTGCGGAAAATTAAAAGAATTCCAAAAAGCGATGTTTGCCGGGTCGGAGATGTTCCAAACCTGGAATTCTTCGTTTGGATTATTAGTGGCAAGAAACGCCAGCGAATCTCTTACTCTTAAATCGTTAAGATCGTAGGCGAGATCCTTTGAGCTTAAGTTCTGGGGAGAAGTCGAACTGGAAACATCTAAAATGTGAAATTCGTGGTGGTTTGTATGATTTCCTCCCCTCGTTCGCCCCAAGTACAATTTAGAATCTACCAAATAAACACTTTGGCCGTTCTCCGAATTACCGGGAGCGTCATAGTTGCCGAGCTCAATAATGTTAGCCGGATTACTCACATCAAGAATCTTCAATTCGCTTGAATGGTCGCTCGCCACATAAACAATATTGTTTAAGACATAGATGCCATTGACGTTTTCATCCACTTCAAAACTTCCGATTCTTGCTGGATTTTGAACATTAGCAACATCAACAATATGAAATTCTTCTCCGCTGTTCTTTTCAGTGCCGATATAGATTTGACCATTGGCATAAAAAATACTAATAGCTTTCTCGGGCGTGCTCGGCAGGGTGTATTCCGAGACAACTGTCGGACTTAAAATGTTGCTTACATCAATAATTTGGAGGTGCTTATCATCGCTATCGGTATTATTGGCGGCATAAGCATAGGTGCCGGCTACATCAATTGCGGTAAGGCCACCGTTAGTGGTATTTAAGGTAGCAGTTATGACCGGATTTTCTCCGTTAGTGGCATCTATTACAAAAAAATCCGATTTAGACGCTGTCGAGGATTCAGTGGTCATATAAATAATTTTGTTAATAACGTCAAGGTCAGTTCCTTGAACAGCCGCTCCAATATTAATCGAACCCAGAGTGCGTGGATTTTTCCAATCGCCGGTCAGTCCCCCGCCGCCGGTGTCGCCGCCGGTCTGCGAAACATTTCGCCAGTCGGTGACGATGGTGCTGAATTCAACTTTTTGG
>CAYIKS010000031.1:0-2787 GCA_964364125.1 uncultured Candidatus Saccharibacteria bacterium | reverse complement strand
GCCAAAGCAATCAAAATTTCTAACACGCTTTGACCTCTTTCAGCGCCAATTAATTCTGCCTTCATAATTTAGGTCAATAAAAAATGTTTTTTGGTTGTTGCTTAAAGCGATTGTGCTTGAAGCGGTGGATGTTGCCGTGAGCGGCTGAAAAACCGCTTCGTTCAAGCCGCTTAAACTGATTCCCGGCGCTCTTTTGATGTTTTCATCATATTGACTGTCCCGCGAAACAAAAGAGTTGCCGTAAAAAATAGTGTACGAAGAATCTCCGATATAAACTCCGTGAGCGGTCGCGCCTACATTGTTCAGCGCCTGGGAGCGGGCTTTTCTTAAAACGCTGATTAAAACGTCCTTCTCGGAATGCAGGGCGTAGTTTTTATAGAAATCAAAACCGACGAAATAACCTAAACTTAAAATAACTGTCAAAATGCCCATCGCGGTCAGAATTTCCACTAAAGTAATCCCTTTTTCATTGCTCATATCTATAACGGTTGCGTCATTTTATAAATCGGCGTGATGATTGAGACCGCGATGAATCCGACAATCACTCCCATCACGAGCAAAAGTACGGGTTCCAAAGTGCTGGACAAATTCCTCGTGGCTTCATCCACCTCATCTTCGTAAAAATTCGCCAGATAAAGCAGATTTTCTCCCAAAGTGCCGGTGTTCTCTCCCACTTCAATCATCTGGGAGACGGTTGCCGGAAATAGGTCCCCCCGCGTTTTCAAAAAACTATTGAGCGATTCGCCCCTTTTTACCACTTCAGCGGCGTCCCGAAACGCTTTCCGATAAACGAGATTAGCGATGCTATCAGAAGTGATGAGCAGCGCTTCAACTATTTTCATTCCGCTCTTTAACATCAAGCTTAAGGTTCGACTTAAGTCGGAAATCGCCGCTTTTCGGCTAATAGAGCCGGCCAAGGGCAGATAAAGAATTATTCTATTCCAGAAAAAGCGGATTATTTTAATTCGCAAAAGTAAACCAAAACCAACGACAGCGACTATCAAACCAGCAATAATATACATCCAATTATTAATTAGAAAAGTTGACGTGAAGATAAGAATTTTGGTGGTCAGCGGCAGTTTAATGTTTAAGCTGGCAAAAATCGGAGTAATCCGCGGCAGAACGAAAAAAATCATAACTCCGATAACCGCGGTCATCGCGAAAAGCACGATAGCCGGGTAAATGAAAGCCGCGCGGATTTTCTGATGAAGCGCCCGACGTTTTTTAAGTTCAACAGAAAGATGCTCTAAATTGTCCGCCAAGATGCCGCCGGTCTCCCCTATTCTTACGATATTTATGAACAAGTCCTCGAAAACGCCACGGAACTGCTTCAAGCTTCCTGACAAAAACTGGCCATTTTCCGCATCCTTGATAAGCTGTTCCAGAATATAAGAAAAAGAACGGGAGCGCATCTGTTTTTGAAGAAGCTTTAAACTATCCACCAGAGGCATTCCGGTTTTTATCATAATGGACAGATGCCGGCTGAAAAGTATTTTGTCCGAAAGCGAAATATGTAAAAATAGTGGCTTGGTCATTTGATTAGATTGCTACTCATGGATGACGCGTAAAATTTCTTCAATCGTGGTGACGCCTTTGAGCGTTTTAGCAAAGCCATCTTCAAGCATCGTGGTCATTCCTTCTCTTTGGGCGATTTGCCTGATTTCATTGGCATTCAGCCGTTTCATAATCGCTTCCCTGACAGCGTCGGTGACTTCTAAAACTTCGTGGATGCCGATTCTGCCGCGATAGCCGGTGTTGTTGCATTCTTTGCATCCTTTGCCGAAATAAAAGGTCTGGCTTTTGTTTTTTTTAAGGATTTCCTGAGGAATAACGGTCGCCAATCCTTGCATTTCGGCGATGGAAAGTTTCCTTTCGGCTTTGCAGTCCGAACATATTTTTCTCACCAAACGTTGGCCAATGGCGATGTTGACTGTTGAAGCGATTAAAAACGGCTCTACTTTCATATCAATCATCCGCGGCAGAGTGGTGGCGGCGTCGTTAGTGTGGAGAGTGGAAAGAAGCAAGTGGCCGGTAAGCGCGGCGTTGACCGCAATGGCTGCGGTTTCTTCATCTCGGATTTCGCCGACCATAATAATATTCGGGTCTTGTCTCAAGATTGAACGCAAGCCGCTGGCGAAAGTCAGACCTGTCTGTTGATTGACTTGAATTTGGTCAATGCCTTTAATTGAGTATTCAATCGGGTCCTCAATAGCGATGATAGAAACGTCTTCGGTGTTTAAAATTTTCAAAATCGTGTAGAGCGTGGTTGTTTTCCCGGAGCCGGTAGGGCCAGTCGCCAGAATCATTCCGTAAGGTTTTTCAACGGCGCGTTTTACCACTCCCAAATCGTGAGGCGAAAAACCGAGGGTCTCTAAAGTGAATATTTCACCATGCTCAACCAAAAGCCGCAAAATGGCGTTTTCGCCGTAAAAAGTCGGAGCAATAGAAACACGGATGTCAAAATTGGTCTGCGCTTCTTTTAGTTGAAATTTAAATCGGCCATCCTGAGCCGTCTGATGCTCGTCGGTTCTCAATCCTGAAATGACTTTGATGCGTGAAACGACCTCATCCTGGAGATTTTTTGGCAAAACGAATGCGTTATGCATTATTCCGTCAATGCGCAGCCGCACACCCACCTCGTCGTCAGCCGGGTCAATGTGGATGTCCGAGGCGCGCACCAAATAAGCGTGTTTTACCATTTCATCCACCAGCCGAATAACGGAAATTTTTTCAATCGGCTGCGCCAGTTCGTTTTGGATAGCAAGATTTTTCGGTTCGTTGTCTTTT
>CAYIKS010000030.1:0-4856 GCA_964364125.1 uncultured Candidatus Saccharibacteria bacterium | reverse complement strand
GTACCGCTCCTCTTAAGACCCATTACACGAACAGCGGCGCCGTAAGGAGTCGTTTGTAAATACCCTCTCATGTCAACACCGTAATCTGTGCTATCCGGGTCTTCCTGGAAACCGCGGATAAGCAATCCTCCGCTTGACGAATTTGAGGTGCCTACTTCACCGTAAACATCAGTGGGGATAATACTCGTCATCCCGTGGGAGACGTCGGAGTCGGAAAAACGGAGCGAAGCGCTATTGCCGCCGTGAACTTGAAGTGTGGCGCCAGGCCCCGCCGTCCCGATGCCCACGTTGCCGCTTCCATTCACATATAATCCTGCGGTGCTGGTGGAAAATCCTCTAAGCTGAACAGTTCCTGCCACATCTAATAAGCTGGAGGGTGTTGTGGTCCCAACCCCCAATCTATTATTTGCGTTATCCCAGAAAAGATTGGAGTTGTTTTGGCTCAACGCGCCGCCAGTTTCAAAAAACGGGATAGAGCCGGCAGTGAAATTGCTTAAAGTCGTTGAAGCGAAAGTCGGGGAAGAAGTCGCCCAGATATTTTGAGTTAAGCCGAAATTGAGAATGCCCGGCGAGGAAGTGGAGAAAGTCAAGCCGTTGCCGTTCGTGAGCGTGAAAATATCAGTGGCGGGCTGAAGACCGGCAATGGTGGTGGTGGAACCGCCTCCTCCGCCCCCTGTTGAAGAAATGGTAATCGCGGCTGAAGAAGTACTAATAGTGATATTAGTTCCAGCCACTAAATCAATCGTTGAGGTGCCGACTCCGGCAAGAAAATTAACCGGCGGAGAAACCGTGCAATTGGTGTCGCCGGGACTGCAACTCGGCGCAAGCGTCTCGCCGGGATTATAAGGAGTAGTTGGCGGAGCGGCTTTAACAACCGCCGAGATTATCAAAATCAGTCCAAGAACAGGAATTAACCAATAAAATTTTCCAAGCGAATTTTTTCTTGAAAAATCTTTTTGAAACATAACAACTTTAATCTCCTAATCTATAACTTTATAATACCATATTCTCTTATTTTTCCTTAATAGCAGTAAGCAGAATTTCAAAGTGTTCAAGCGCGATTGACAAATGGGCATAAATTTTTTCTGCCACTTCTTCTTTGTAAATATGGACTGTTTCATTCCTCATATCTACAAATTTTATCCATTCGTCGCTATACTCAATCAATCCTTGTTTATACGCTTCGCGGAAACATTCTTTAGGCGAGGCGCAAACAATTCCCTTTTTTTCCTCAAGAAAGGCCTTTATCATTTTCCAAGAGAGGTCAAGAGTAAACTCAAAGCGCTGAATGGCCGAATCGCGCACAATATCATTTTTAGGAACAGCCAATACTTCCCTAAAACGGGTTAAAGCGCTTTCAAACTGTTTTATTGTTGCCTCAAATTTTGTCATAGAGTGATTGGTTCAACAGATTGAAGCGCTACTTCGCGAAAATCATCAGAAGTTTTTTTGAAATCAACCACTTCTATTTTGTAAAGCGTAGAAAGATTTTCAATTTCTTCCTGAATAGCCGATATTGTCTCGTAAGATATCTCCTTCTCGCCTTCTATTCCTATATCTATATCTGAATGTTCATTGCCCTTGCCTTCCACCCGCGAGCCGAAGAAAAAAACGCGGAATTCCTTAATGTTTAAATATTTACCGATAATTTCCAAAACCTCTCTTTTTAATTTTTCCAGAGGATAGTGTTCAATTCTCATAAATCTATATTACAATCACAACCTCCATAGATTTTATTTTCTTGATTTTTCCAAAGCCATTACCCGTTTTTCTAAAAGAACAAATTCATCTCTGCCAACCTTTTCCTTCAACTCATTACGAATTAAATGCAATTCATCAAAAACTATCTCAAATTTATAATTCATCTCTTCGTGTAGATCGTTAACTTTCTTATCAACTATATCAATCTTTTTATCTAACCCCTTATGACCTTCAACTACCAAATCAAGCTTGGAATCAATATCTTCCAAAATCACCCCAAAACGACGCTCTGAAGGAAATAGCTCTTTTTTATTGATTTTCTTTTTAACCATATAACTTATTCTATCACATCACAACCCCCGAAGGAAAGCAAAGCTTCCTACGGGGCAGGCAAAAATCAAAAGTTATAGCAATCAACAATTTTAAGGCAGTTGGCAGCCGCTTTCCTGCGCCAGTTTTTCCAGTCCTTGATAGCCAACTAACTTTTTGCCGTCAGGAAAAATCCAAGTGGGATAACCTTCAATGCCGGCGTTTAAGCATTTTTGGGGATTTTCCGGACATTCAACATAAGACACCAGCCTGAAAGAATCTCCGAAAGCGGCTTTTTCCTTTTGACACCATTGACACCATTCGGCGCCGTACATCACCGCGCCTTTTTCGGTCAGACAGCCGGCGAACCCGTCCAACTCGCCTGCTTGCTTATTCGTCTGCTTGTTCGCGTAAAAAGCCAAAATCAAAACTCCAATAATTACCAGTAATACGATGACTATCAAAATTGTCAAATTTTTTTTAGGCATTTATGGTATCTTATCACAACCCCCGAAGGAAAGCAGAGCTTCCTACGGGGCAGGCAAAAATCAAAAGCCAATTTAGTACAAACGATGTCACGGAGCGTAAATTCGTCTCTGCTATAATAATTCCAAAAGTTCATCTGGAGAAACATTTATTTCTCGGATAATTTGTCTTAATAAACCGCGACTAATATCTTCATTACTGTGATACGGCACTAAAGTAAATCGTCCATCAGGATGTTTAAAACAAATATGTGCGCCTTTTTGGCGCACTTCATCAAAGCCGAGTTTTTTAAGGACACGGATTAGGTCGCGGGCTTTTAGTATTGGCAGTCTGTCGCTCACACTTCAGCCATTTCCAATCCGACAAAACTCGGCTCATAGGCAAAGTTTTTCAGGCGTCGACGATATTGAGGGTCGGTTTGGGCCACTTCAAGACAAAGCAAAATAGCCTCCCGCACTCTTTTTTTGAGTTCTGGAAGTGTTTTAGCTTGAGTATAACAACCGGGAAGGGCTGGGACAGAAGCTACAAAATAACCATCTTCGCCTTGTTCAATAATTACTTTGAATTGTTTTGGTTTTTTAGCCATATATGGTATCTTATCACAACCCCCGAAGGAAAGCAAAGCTTCCTACGGGGCAGGCAAAAATCAAGAGTTAGCTTATTGACTTTCTTGTTAGATTATAATATAATTTTATTGAATTGAACCTTTAAATTTAAATAAGGAGGGAAAAATTGGAGAAAAAGAGAACGATTTTTTTAATTTTAATTTTATCTCTTTTAATTTTTAAGGGGTGTCGGGGCTGTGAGGATACCGGCTTTTTACTCACCGAACCAAATGACCATTTAGAAATTAGTATTCAAGAAAATGTCTACTCTAACGGTTTATATCTTCAGAATAGAACCGTTAAAGAGCGGTCGGAAATAGAAAGAATTCTCAAATCTTGGGTAAAAACAAGAATTGAGGAGTGGCTTGGGGAGCACCCAGATAAACCGGATATTCCTTTTAGAGTGGAATATGTACTCATAGACGACGACAAATTTTCTTGCTCTTCGTCTTTAACCGGATTATGCAGTGGCCAATTGGGGAGCGGCAGATTAGAAGTGGCTATATATAGCCAATGGAAAGGTGAGAACTTTCCAACCCATAATGCCCCTCCTCATACGATTTTCTCCGGCGACCAGCTTGCAGAAATGACTGGTAAGGATATGTGGAGAACAGGAAAATGGTATGCGGGGATAATTCATAATATTGGCGTGCCAGCTATTGGCCATGAACTTGACCACGCTATCGGAAGGCAACATTAACATCTCTTAACAGCGCAACCTTAGGCTTTTTTGTTTTATAAAACGCTCTGAGACATCAAGGGCGTTTTATTATTTAAATCTGTTAACACAAGACACCTTATTCGCTTCGCGTCCCTATTCATCGCAGCAATCTACCAATTTATCAACAATGTCTTCCAGCGTCCACGGTTTATCCTGAGCCGAGCCGAAGGGTTTGTCGCCAGCGGCCGTTTCTTTGACGCCCGCAGTGTCAATAAGTTTCAGCCGTAAAGCCCAAAACAGCGAATAAAGTTTATAAGCGTAGTCAAAAAGTTTTTTAGCCTCATCCCCAGCAGCAGAACTTCGTTCGCTACGGGGCTCCGCTTTTTTGCTGTCTGATTGTAATTTAGCTCCCACCTCAATTAAGCGCATCGCGGCGGCCAAGAGATGTTTGGAAATGCACCACGTCTCTCCTTCGTGCTGTTTTTTGTCTATAAGTTTTCCGAGCAAATCCTTGCGGATTGAACGGACTTCATTGAGCAAATCAAAGTAATCGGCTTTGCCGGTTTTCTCTCCGGTAAAATAGAAATGCTCTTCCAAACTGAGCAAATTCATTATGGCGATGCTTAAGTCCTCTTCGGTGGACAAATCAATCTCGCCGGTTTTTTTGAGCTTTTCAATTTTTTCAAGCAGTTCTTTAATTTTTTGCCGTTCTATATCCATACCCAGTAGAGGAATTTCAAATTCAAAAAGAATTTTTCAATTCCCTATTTTTTAATAACTTTCTTAATCGTAATTTCAAAAATCTGCGACCTTGTGATGTTTTTAGGTAATTTTCGCGCCTTATAGAATCTTCTTTGTTTAAACATGCTTCAATATAAACCAATGATAAAGGCAGTCTGCCCTTTGTTGAAAAATTCTTTTTGGCATTATGTTCTTTAAGGCGTTGTCTTAAATCCTTAGTGTAGCCAATGTAGAAATTATCATCTTTGCTACTTAATAACACATAGACATAATGCCATTTTGAAATTCTCCTACTGGGCATACCCATATATTACAGTAAAAATATTATTATTCCCAGAATTACCATTGCCGCG
>CAYIKS010000029.1:3031-4948 GCA_964364125.1 uncultured Candidatus Saccharibacteria bacterium | reverse complement strand
GACATATTAAGGTGTTTATTAACAACCTTAAAACTTACCACTTTCAGACACGGGGGGTCAGGAAGATTTATAGATTCATTATCGCCCACAGTAATACAGGCCTGGTTGGAGTTGCCTTCTGATTGTCGCAATATTTCTATTACTCGAGGAAGCTGTCGTTTTATGTAAGTGCCATAAGTGTACTGTTCGTTCTCTTTTAGTTCATCGCTCATTAAGTATTCGAGAAAATACTTTTCAATCTTTTCGTCTGTTGTTGGGGGCGGCAATCCTGGCGGCATAATAGGAGCTAAAGGCCTTAACTCTGGTTTATAAATTCTAATCTTCACATCCTCTAACTGCCTTCTTATTTGTCCGACATAAGAGCCGTGCTTTACAACAAAGTCATAACCGTTTTTTACGCAAAGCCACATTACTTCTCTCCAGGCCTCCGAAATTGTCAATCCTTCAACGCAGTTATTTTTTTCGTCCATTATTTTATTCCTCCTTCTCTAAATTTTTACAGAATTTTATCCGTTTCTTTTTTAATTGCTTCAAAAACTTCCGCTACTGACTGGTTGCCGTCTATCACAACAATCTTTTCATCTGGCAAAACAGCTGGAAGCGCAAGAAAGTTTTGACGAAGTTTTTCCTGAAAACCCCTTTGCTCAAAAACTTCTTCGTGGCTTCTGTTGCTGTTTTTTACTCGTTTAAGCGCGATCTCGACTGGCATATCAAAGATTATTGCCAAATCCGGAACAAAAATTCCTTTATGCATTTCGATAAGTTTTACCAAAGAAATTCCTTGTGTTTGCTGATAGGCGAGAGTCGAATACTTATATCTGTCGCAAACAACATAAACGCCGCGAATTAAAAATTCTTCAATCAGCCCGGCATGAACCTTTCTGTCTTTTACAAAAAGTTCCGCCAAAAGTTCGGCATTGTCTTTTGGATTTGTGCCTTCTTTCAAAAGCCGCCGTATCTCCGTATAATACTCGCTGTTATACGGCTCGCGCGTCAAAAAAACATGATTCTTTTTATCGCGATCAAAGAGATAATCCGCCAGCAATTTCGCCTGCGTTCCTTTGCCGCTTCCGTCAATTCCGTCTAAAACTATAAATTTTCCTCTTTGCATTTTCACCTCCATATTTAACTTCTCAAAGTTCTAATTTTCTAACCATAGAATAAACAATTCTGTCTCTAATGTCAATTATTTTCTACATTTAAAATGTCCAATCAATTGGACTGCGATATTAATACGCTATTTAATTTTTAATCCTAAAACTACTTCTGTGAATCGGCGTTAGGCCGTGTTTTTTAATCGCTTTAATATGCGCTTTGGTGCCGTAGCCTTTGTGATGGTCAAAGCCGTATTTTGGATATTTTTTGTGAAGGCGGAGCATCAAACGGTCGCGGGTGACTTTGGCGATTATTGAAGCCAACATTATAGCCGGAATTTTCTCATCGCCTTTGATAACGGTTTTAACTTTTAGCTTTGAGCTTTTAGCTTTTAGTCCTTTAAGGTACAAACCGCCATCCAAATAAGTTTTGCAATTCTTAATTCTTAATTTTGAATTTTTAATTAAACGCCTAAAGGCGTTTTTGGCGGCTAAATTGGCGGCGTTGGAAATACCAATTCTATCAATCCTTTTTGCCGAAACCGACGCTATGCTATAGCATAGCGCTGATTTTTTAATAAATTCAAACCAATCTTCTCTTTGTTTTGGGGTTAGTTTTTTCGAATCACGCAAGAGTAATTTAATTTTTTTATTTTTAATTTTGGATTGTAATTTTGATTTTTGAATTTTAAATTTTGAATTTAGTGGTAGCGCTAAAGCCGCTACCACGACCGGTCCCGCCAAAGGCCCCCGCCCCACTTCGTCTATACCGATAAGATATTTGGTTTTAAATTTGGTCATAGAATTTACCTGATACAGTTAA
>CAYIKS010000029.1:0-2931 GCA_964364125.1 uncultured Candidatus Saccharibacteria bacterium | reverse complement strand
GACCACGGCAATCTCTACGGCGCGGTGGAATTTTATAAAAAGGCGCTGAAAGCGGAGATTAAACCAATTCTGGGAATTGAAACGTATATCGCTCCCCGCAGCCGTTTTGACAAACAGGCAAAGATTGACGACAAATATTTTCATCTTACTCTTCTGGCGGAAAACCAGACCGGTTGGCAAAATCTGATAAAACTTTCCACCAAATCCCACCTTGAAGGATTTTATTACAAGCCGCGCGTTGACAGAGAACTCCTCCGCGAACATCACGAGGGACTAATCGTTCTCTCCGGCTGTCCCAAAGGAGAAATCCCGCAATTGATTCTGCAAAATAAAATAAAAGAAGCCGAAGAGACAATAAAAATTTATCAGGAGATTTTCGGCAAAGAAAATTTCTTCTTGGAAATCGGACATCATCCGAACATTCCGGAAATCGCCAAAGTCAATAAATTTTTAGCGGAACTTTCCGAAAAAACCGGCGCGCCGATGGTCGCCACGCAAGACATTCATTATCTCAAACCAGAAGACGCCGAATATCAAGACATCCTCTTGGCTGTCCAAACCGGAAATAAATTAAGCGACGACGACCGCCTGACCTTGAAAGCCGATGATTTTTCAATGCGAACGCAAGAACAGATGATTGAATTTTTTAAAGATTTACCCGAAGCCATTGAAAACACCGTTAAAATTGCCGAACGCTGCAACGTTTCTCTACGCCTTAACCGGATCCTTCTTCCTTCATATCCTTTGCCTGAAGGAGAAATTTCCGCGAATGAATATCTCCGCAAACTTGTTAATGAAAGAGTGGTAAATCGTTTTGCGGAAACCGATTCTAAGATTACAGAAAGACTGCAATACGAACTTGAAGTCATAGAAAAAACAGGTTTTGCCGATTATTTCTTGATTGTTCAGGACATCGTTAATTGGGCTAAAGAAAGAGGCATTGTTGTCGGTCCGGGCCGGGGTTCGGCAGCCGGCAGTTTGGTTTCTTATATTTTAGGCATTACCGACGTTGACCCTTTAAAATATGATCTTCTTTTTGAACGGTTTTTGAATCCTGACCGCATTGCCATGCCGGACATTGACATTGATTTTACAGATATGCGCCGGGACGAGGTTTTTGCTTATGTCCGCCAGAAATACGGCGAAGACAAAGTGGCGCAAATCATCACCTTCGGAACAATGGCTGCCAGAGCCGCGGCGCGGGACGCGGGAAGGGCTTTGGGAATTTCTTACAGTTTCTGCGATACGCTGGCGAAACTTATCCCTTTTAACAATAAATTGGACGAAGCACTGAGAAACGTCGGTGAACTTAAAGAACTTTATCAAAACAATCCGGACGCCAAAAAAATAATTGACGCGGCTCAACATCTTGAAGGCGTGGCGCGGCACGCTTCAGTTCATGCCTGCGGCATCGTCATCACCAAAGAACCGCTCACCAATTATTTGCCGCTCCAACGTTCTCCCCAAAATCCGGAAATTGTCATTACTCAGTTTGAAATGTACAGCGTTGAGGATTTAGGGCTTTTGAAAATGGACCTTCTGGGATTGAAAAACCTGACAATCATTGAAGAGGCAGTTCGTCTTATTAAAGAAATGCGAAGTGAAGAGATTAATATCTCCAAAATTCCACTGGACGACAAAAAAACTTTCAAGCTTCTTCAAGCCGGCGACACCACAGCCGTGTTTCAATTGGAGTCCTCGGGAATGCGCCGGTATCTCAAAGAGTTGAAACCGAATGAATTTGAAGACATCATCGCCATGATTTCTCTTTATCGGCCTGGCCCGATGGAACTTCTCCCCTCTTTTATCAGACGCAAACACGGAAAGGAAAAAATAAAATATCTTCACCCCGAACTTGAACCGATTTTGAAAAACACTTACGGCATCGGAATTTATCAGGAACAGATGATGAGAATCGCCCGAGACCTCGCGGGATTCACATTAGCCGAAGCCGACACTTTAAGAAAAGCCATCGGTAAAAAAATCAAAGTTTTACTTGACGCTCAAAAAGAGAAATTATTGAAAGGGATGACGGAGAACGGAATTGACGAAAAAACCGCCAAACAAATTTGGGAACTCTTCCCGCCTTTTGCCCGTTACGGATTCAACAGAAGCCATGCCGCCTGCTACGCTTTAATCGGTTATCAAACCGCTTATCTTAAAGCGCATTATCCCATTGAATTTATGACCGCGCTTTTTAACGCCGATTCCGGCGACATTGAACGGATTTCCTTTTTGGTTGACGAAGCCAGAAAAGCCGGCATTAAAATTCTTCCGCCGGACATCAACGCCAGCTTCAGCGACTTTATGCCCGAAGGCAATGGCATCAGATTTGGATTACTGGCGATTAAAAACGTCGGAGTCAACATCGTGGAAGCGATAATCGCGGAAAGAATGAGCGCCGGTCCCTTTGCGGATTTCGCGGATTTCATCGCTCGGGTCCAGCATAAAGACCTTAATAAAAAATCGCTGGAAAGTTTGGCGAAAGCCGGCGTGTTTGATTCGCTCGGGATTGAAAGAAATTCCCTTCTTCTGAACATTGACGAAATCCTTGCTTACATCAGCCGGCTTAAAAAAAATTCTCAATCATCGCAGGATTCGCTTTTCGGAACAAACTATTCAAACGGAACGTTGAAACTAAAACTCACCGACCCAGTTTCAAATAAAGAAAAATTATTTTGGGAAAAAGAACTTCTGGGTTTTTATCTGTCTGACCACCCCTTGAATGAATATCTGCCGAAAATCAGTTCTTATAAGACGAAGCTGATTAAAAAAATAATTGAAGACGAACAAACCAACAGTTATCTTAAAGAGCGTTGCCGAATCGCCGGAATCATTTGCAAAACCCAAAGGATTTTAACCAAGGTCGGCCAATCAATACTTTTCGCCAAACTGGAGGATTTAAGCGGCGCCCTGGAAGTGATTGTTTTC
>CAYIKS010000028.1:0-5080 GCA_964364125.1 uncultured Candidatus Saccharibacteria bacterium | reverse complement strand
ACATCAAAGCAAAACAATTTTCAATTCCTTTTAAGAAAAATTTGGCGGGCGGGCGATAAAAAATTGAAAGAAAATTGTTTTGCTTTGCTCGCCGAAATTCGGCAGGCGGAAACGCGGAGCGGAGCTATTCAAGCATTTTTTGTTCAAAAAAGGTTCGAGCTTCGTTCAGTAATTGCGACCAGACCAAAAATCCTCCGACCGCGGTCGGAGGATTTTTTGCAGAGCCCCGGTTGTTGGATTTTCCCGGCTAATTACCAGATGGGCGGACTCAACCCTGAACCAAGGTTCAAGATACTGTTGTCCTCCCCTTTATACCAACTTGATCCGAGAAATCGCTACCGGAGCTCATCTATATTATAGCAAAACATTTCTTGTCAAGAAATGTCTTAACGCGGATGCGTTTCTTCAATTGTGTAGATACAGCCGGAAACATCAAAAACGCAATTAGCGGCGCATCGCAGCTTTCCTCCCTTGATAAATCCAAGCGAATTACAGGTAAATCCTCCTAAATCAGAACCGTCGCACTGTTCTCCTGCCTCAGCAACGTTATTGCCGCAAACCCCCAGACCGCCGGGAACGCCGGAATAAACAACTGCCAATGCCCGCGCCAGTATGTTGCCGGGGCAGTTCGCCTTAACTTGCGTGAAACCGACTCCAGCGCCGGTTACCAAACCGGTGTTATTGACAGTGGCGATACCTTTATTTGCCGTACTCCAAGAAGCGGTATTTGTCACTTCTTGGCGCGGCGAAGAACCTCCGCCGTCAGAATCATAATATGCCCGATACTGCGTTTTATCGCCTATTCTCATACTGGCGGAAAGCGGCTCTATATAACAAGACGGCTGCGCTAATTTACCGCAATTCGCCCAATTGGAAATACTGCCCTTGTCGTCATTAACTCTGACTCGCCAATAAAAGATGTCACTGGGATTAAAACCGCTGACAAGAGCCGAATTCGCATTTCTTAAAATGAACTGGTTATAAATTAAGTTGATAAAATTAGAATCTTTTGCCACCTGAACCTGTGAACCCCCCTGAGGGTCTCTGTCCGCGTCGGCGTAAGACCAGTTTAGCGTTGCTGAATTAGAAGCGAGATTCGTTGCCGGACCGCAAATCGCAGTCGGAGTCCGGTTTTCCATCTCCGGCGCAATCAGAATATGTTCGTAAGCGGTAATCCAATGACGGTGCTGGTCATCCGCGCTGCCGTGGCGGCCGCTGTATTCAACATAAGCTCTGCCTTCTCCCTTAAAATTAACCTCCGGAAAAAGAAAACTCTGATTGTATTCAATAACTCTTCCGATGGAAATATCCGGAGGAGCGATTGTGCCTAAAACTACGCGGTTTCCGCCGTTCTTGTCGGTAAGATAGAAAGTCATTTTGTTTTGTATCAAAGAGTTGCTGCAGGAACCTATCCAGATTCTGCCGGAAAAAGTTATAAAGGTCTCGCCGGGTTTATAAACCGAATTATGCCGGGGGCTGTTCCAGGCGATTATGGTTCCGTCTCCGGGCCCGCCATCAACCACAACAACATCAGCCGAAGCGATAAGGGGCAAGCCAAAAGCCGCGACAGCGCCAGCCGCAATCAGCAGTAAAACAGCCCGCTTCTTTTTAACAATTAAAACCGCCATTAAAACTATAAAAAACAATGCTAAAACTATGAGGTTCTGTTTGGAAAATAAATCAAATTTTTTAACAGCCAGCGGCGGCTGAGTAATAACGTAGGAATCAAGCACAACGCCGTCTTTAATAATTTCAGCGGTAATCTGTGGCGTTGCGACACAACGACTAACAGGAATGATGATTTCTGTTTCGCCGGCTTCCAGCTGGATTTCTTTTTGCGCCTGACCGATGAGTTCGCCGCTGTCAATGATTTTAACCGCCAAAACAGCGCTTCCGCCTTTAATTTCTGAGTCAGCTGGTCCGACATAACTGACAATCACCCGCTGGATATTGCACTCCTTTTTTGAAGGCGCCGAAGAAACAAGAGAAAGAATCTCCGCGCTCATTCCGGAAATAACCCAGCGGAAATTGACGATATTGGAAATTTGAGTTTTGTTTTTGTCAATCAAAAATACTTCGGCAAAATAGGATTCCGGCGTTTCCAATTCCGGAAGCAGGTATTGAATAGACCGTTCTTCTTTCGATTCCAAAGAAAATTCTTTTTCCTCATAATTTTTCAAAAGTTCGAGATTGGCGTGGCGCCTGAAAATTTTTATTACCGGTTTCGCCGTAATCGCCTGGGAGCCCAAATTGGCGGCTTTAAACTCAATAATCGGCGTCTCGTCTTTTTCAAACGACCGGCCGCCGCCGGCGTCGTACTTTACTCCTTTATCAACAACCCAAGGATTAGTCAATGAAATAAAATTCCCTCCGCCTTCAACATTGATGAAATAATCGTTCCAGCCCAAAGGAATGCCCTTGCCTGTGATAATCTGCACTCTTAAACCGTATCTGCCTTCAGCCAAGTTCTTGGGAATTCTATAGGTGAATTCTTTTTCAATTTTCTCGCCGGGTTGGAGGAAAAATTTTTCAGCGCTGTTGACTTCGTTAATAAAAACTTCAGCGGCGTTGTCGGTATATTTTTGAATTAAACCGACGGAATAACCGATGTCGCTTAAGGCCTCCGACTCGCCGCTTTCAACCGTGAAAATTCCCCCAATAATTTCTCCGGCTACAAAGGCGTCTTTTTCCAACTTTATTTCCGAAACATATACGCTCGGAACGGCGAATCCTTGAGTATTGAGAAAGCCGGCGGCGAAAACGCTCAAAAAAACAAAAAGATAAAAAAAATGTTTAGAGGAAAGCATCTTAAATTTAATATAATTATAAGATTTTAGATTTTACGAAGCAATACTCTGCCTGTGGATAAGTTTATTTCCTTTTGGCGGCGCGGTAAAGCTCGTAAATCTCTTTAACCGTTGTGGCGTCTTCAGCTGATTTGTCTTGACGCCATCTCAAGAATTTCGGGAATCTTAAAGCCAGGCCGCCCTGCCTGCCGGCAGGCAGGGCCCGCTTTATTTTATCTTTGGCAACCGGATGAACCGGACTAACCGTGATTTCCGCGCCGGAAACCTCCATGACGATTCTCGGCTCAAACCAGACATCGGGTTTCATTTCCGTTTCCACTAACTTGTGCTTTTTCTCCAATTTGTATTTATCAAACATTCTCGGCAGTTTGGCGAGCGTTTCGTCGGTAAAACCGGTTCCGACTTTGGTAAATGAATAATATCTGTTTTCTTTAGGGTCAAAAGCCGCGGCAAGCAATGAGCCATAGGTTTTTGCTCTTCTGCCCGCGCCGTAAAGACCGCCGACTACGACCAAGTCAAATGTGTCCGCCAGCGCCTGCCTGTATTCTTTTTTGAATTTAATCCAGAGCCAGCCGCGAGTGCCGGCTTGATAAATTCCCGCGGCGTCCTTAATCATCACTCCTTCAGTCCCCCGCTTTATAGAATCGACGAAATACGATTCAGTTTCGGATAAATCGTCGGTTATTGTATAACGGCCGAATTCAATCGGTTTTATTCGGCGGAAAGATTTTTCCAGCGCCGCTTTTCTTTCTTTTAAGGATTTTTTGAGAAAATTTTTCCCGTCCAAATAAAGCAGGTCAAACAGAAAATAACGGACCGGAATTTTTTTGACGTATTCTTCTACCAAATGTTTTCTCCGGCGGGACATCAAAACCTGAAACGGCAATAATCTGTCTTTTTTTTCGTCGTAAGGCACCACTTCGCCTTCAATAATTGCCTCTTTGCCGCTAAAAGATTTTTTCAGACCGGCAATAACATCGGGATACTGATGAGTGATATTTTCCTGCCGCCGCGAGAAAAGAATTATTTCTCCAATTTTCTTTATGTGCGCCTGAATTCTTTCGCCGTCGTATTTATCCTCCACCGAGACCTCTCCGGAAATATGTTCTTTCACCTCGTCTAATTCTTCAATTCTGTTGGCAAGTATCATCCGAATCGGCGCGCCGACTTTCGGTTCAATCTCGGAAATTTTTTTAATCCCCAATTTGGAAACCGCGAAGGCAACCTCGCCCAAATCAGAAAGCACGTTAAAAGCGTATTCCAAAGTTTCTTTTTGTTTTTTATCGCCGCCAAACGCCTTGCTTAAACCGTAAAGAAAAATCATCTCCCCCACTCCCAATCGCAAAGTACCCAAAATCGTCCTGATTATGTATTTAGCTTCCTGCGCCGAGGTTTTTAACAATAAATCAGCGAGGAGTTTGAGTTTTTTCTCCTGCGAACCCTCGCCGCTCGTTTTGGCGATTTCCACTAATCTTTTAAAAACTTCTTCTATGGTCAAACCGGCACTTTTACGAAACTTAGTTTCGTAAAGTTTTTCAAACGTCAGGCCGAGATCGCCGGTTTTCTTAAATAAAGAATTAATTTTTTCAAGCCCGACATTTTCCGAACGGCTGATTGCCCGCGCCGCCATTTTGTCGGCTAAACCTATTTCCAGTCCTTCATAAGACGGGCTTAATTCTCCCCGCAGCAGATAAGCGCTGATTTTCGCTTCTTCCGGAGAGATTTTCGGGAAAAAATCGGCCAAAATATCAATGAGCGCCAAACTGGAAGAAGTTTTTTCCAGACGCCCAAAAACCTCAGCTAATTGAGAGAATTTTGTTTTCATAAAAATTTATTAAGGCTGCGGGAGGCCGAAAATATCCGGAGTGACGAATTGGAGCTCAAAAGCCCGGCTGGTTCTGCCGGAAGTGCCGATTGATTTAATCACCGAGCCGTCCTCGCTGACGCTGCTTTCAAAAGTCGCGGCGTTGGACAAAACCGGCTTGGGGAAATCGGCGTCTTTGAATTTGCGAAAAAGTTCCCATTCTATGCCCGTGCCGGCGGCAAAAATCGCCTTGGTGGAATTGGTGATGTCCGAAGCGATTTGAATTTTCTGAAGCATCAAATAGCCGGCGATGGTGGTAGCGCCCAAAATCGTGCCGCCAAGCAAGAGAACGGTCAACAACATTACCTGCCCTTTTTTAAATTCATTATTCATAACTCACTATTCATTACTTCTTATCTCGGCAATATCTCCTTCCACACCGGAATAAAGCCCACGCCGACAATCGCCT
>CAYIKS010000027.1:1610-5666 GCA_964364125.1 uncultured Candidatus Saccharibacteria bacterium | reverse complement strand
TTCAAGACGCAGGTTTCGCTGCAAGACGGAATTGCGGAATTAATAAAGGGCTATCAGATTATAAAAAGGAATCAGTTTTCAAATGTTTAATGAGAAATGAAAACTTATGAAAAAAAATTTAGATGTTTTGTTTATTGCTCCGGCAGACCATAAAAAAGTATTTCAAGGATTAGGAGAAGAATTTTCGGCGATTGAGCCGCCGGCCTTGGCGGGATTATTCGCCAATTATTTGCGGGCTAAAAATTGCAGCGTTGCCATTATTGACGCGCCGGCTTTAGGATTATCAGCCGAAGAAATTGCCGACCAGGTTGTTTCTTCATATAACCCCCATTTAGTGGTAATGACCGTTTATGGCCACCAACCCTCAGCTTCAACCCAAAATATGCCGGTATCTGGCAAAGTTTGCCGATTAATCAAAGAACGGGATAAAAATATAAAAATTCTGATGACCGGCACCCACCCTTCGGCTTTGCCGGAGCGGACCCTAAGAGAAGAAGCGATTGATTTTGTTTGCCAAGGAGAAGGACCGATAACCATTTATGAAACGCTTCAGGCGATAAAATCGGGGACTGAAAATTTTAACAAAGTTCCGGGTTTGTGGTATTGGAACGAAAAATCAGTAAAATCAAATCCGCCGGCGCCGCTGATTCAAGACCTTGATAAAGAATTTCCGGGCATCGCCTGGGACCTTTTGCCGATGGGGAAATATCGCGCTCATAACTGGCATTGTTTTGAAGACATTGACCGCCGCAGTCCCTACGCTTCGCTTCATACCAGTTTCGGCTGCCCGTTTAATTGCAGTTTTTGTTGCATTAATACTCCTTTCGGCGGACCTTCTTATCGAATGTTTTCGCCCGACCATGTCATTCGAGAGATTGATATTTTAGTTAATAAATACGGAGTGAAAAATATTAAATTTATTGACGAACTTTTTGTCTTGAATGAATCTCATGTAATGGGGATTTGCGACTTGATTATTGAAAGAGGTTACGATCTGAATATCTGGGCTTATACTCGAGTAGACACTCTTCAGGATAAATTTTTGGAAAAATTAAGAAAAGCCGGAATCAAGTGGTTGGCGCCGGGCATTGAAGCGGCCAACCAGAAAGTGAGAGACGGGATCCGAAAAGGAATTTATAACGAAAATATAATTGCGGCGGTTCGCAAAATGCAGTCAGCCGATATTAATATTATTGCTAACTATATCTTTGGCTTGCCGGATGATACCTTAGAAACAATGCAGGAAACGCTTGATTTGGCCATGGCTATCAATTCCGAGTGGGCGAACTTTTATTCGGCTATGGCTTATCCGGGCTCAGCTCTTTATGCGATTGCCGTAAAAGAAGGGTGGCCTCTGCCCGGTAACCCCGGCGGACCGGGCTGGATAGGATATTCGCAGCATTCGTACGAATGCCTGCCGTTGCCGACAAAAACTTTAGCGGCTAAAGAAGTTTTGCGGTTCCGCGACCAAGCTTTTCAAACTTATTTTTCCAACCCCGCTTATTTAGAAATGATTCGGAAAAAATTCGGCCAAAAAGTTGTAGGCCATATCCAAAGAATGGCCGTCGTTCCTCTCCGGCGGAAGTTGCTGGAGGAGTAGATTGATTTCTCTCCGTGGGAACTTAACACAAGTTCCCGCTTTTCTTTATTGATTTTTTATCTTAATTGGGATTTAATATAAACATCTTAAACATTTATGGTTATAACCAGAACGCCTTTTAGAATCTCTTTTTTCGGCGGCGGCACCGATTATCCGGCTTGGTATGAAAACTACGGCAAAGGAATGGTGCTTTCCGCCGGCATCAATAGATATTGTTATCTCAGCTGCCGATACCTGCCGCCTTTTTTTGAGCATAAACATCGGATTGTTTGGTCTAAAACGGAGTTGGTAAAAGACATTGAAGAAATCCAGCACCCGTCGGTGAGGGAAACTTTAAAATTTTTGGGCATCAAAAAAGGAGTGGAAATTCATCATCACGGCGATTTGCCGGCCCGTTCCGGCGTCGGCTCCAGTTCTTCTTTTACGGTCGGTTTATTGAACGCCCTGCACGCTTTAGACGGGAAAATAGTAAGCAAAAAACAATTGGCCTTAGACGCCATTCATTTAGAACAAGAAAGATTAAAAGAAAATGTCGGTTCCCAGGACCAGGTGGTAGCCGCTTTCGGCGGTTTTAACAGGATTGAATTTGGCGGTCCGGAGAAAATAACTGTTCATCCCATCACCTTAAACAAGGAAAAGTTGGATTTCTTTCAAGACCATCTGATGTTTTTCTTTACCGGTCTCTCAAGGAACGCTTCGGAGGTCGCCGGCGACTGGATAAAAAATACTCCTCGTAAAACTTCGGAATTGGAAAATATGTTGAAGATGACCGAAGAGGCCGTTAAGATTCTGAGCAACGGCAGAGATTTTGACGATTTCGGGAAACTTTTACACGAAAATTGGCAAATTAAGAGGTCTTTGACTTCACGGATAAGCAATAGTCATATTGATGAAATTTATGAAGCCGGCGTCAAAGCCGGAGCGTTGGGCGGTAAACTGCTAGGCGCCGGCGGCGGCGGATTCATTCTTTTTTTCGTCAAGCCGGAACAAAAACCAAAAGTAAGAGAAAAATTAAAAAAACTTCTTCACGTGCCGTTTAAATTTGAAAATTTAGGCAGTCAAGTGATTTATTATGCGCCGGAAAACAGCCATTTCTAATATTGATGTTTTGATTCTCTGCGGCGGAAAAGGGGAAAGATTGCGTTCTTTAATTTCCGATAAGCCGAAAGTTTTGGCTGACATTAACGGGAAACCGTTTTTAGAAATTATCGTTGAAAATCTCGTCTCTTGCGGTTTTAAACGGATAATTCTGGGAGTTGGTCATCTGAAAGAGCAAATTATCGGCCATTTTAGCGAATACGGGTTGAAAAGCCCAGAACTGAAAATAGAATTTTCCGAAGAAGACATCCCGCTTGGTACCGGCGGCGCCTTAAAAAAAGCAAAGGACCTTATTAAAAGCGAGCACTTCTTAGTTTTGAACGGGGATTGTCTTTGCCCTGTTGATTTTGAAAAATTCCACAGAAATCATTTGGATAAACAAGCCATGATTTCTATGGTTGTTTTAAATGTTGAAGACATCTCCGATTACGGCAGTATTAAATTGGAGGAAACCGGGAAAGTTGCCGATTTTAGAGAGAAAAATTTTGAAAAAGAAAGAGGTTTGATAAACGGAGGAGTATATCTTATGAGTAAAGACATATTTTATTTTATGCCCGAAGAAGATTATTTTTCCCTTGAATACGATTTGTTCCCAAGAATTTTGGACAAATCATTCCACGGCTTTATGGGGGACGGAGAGTTGATTGATATTGGGACTCCGGAAAAATACCAAAAAACAATTAGATATTTTTTGAATAAAATTAGTACTTGACTATTAAGTCAAAAATTGTTATATTTTTAGAGCTATTTAATAAAAACATAAGGGAGGATTTAAATGGAAAAGATTGATTTTCTGATTATTGGCGCCGGCATTGTCGGCATAGCGACAGCGTTAAAATTAAAAGAAGCTTTTCCTTCCAAGGAGATTATCGTGTTGGAAAAGAATAGCGGGTGTTTTTTAGAAGCAAGCCGCTACAACAGCGGTGTTGTCCATTCTGGCATTCATCAGCAGGCGGATTTGCTGAAGTCAAAACTTGCCCGCCGGGGAGCGCCGATGCTGGTTAATTTTTGCGAAAAAGAAAATGTTTTACATCGCAAATGCGGGATGATAATCGCCGTCAGCGGAAAAGATTTATTTTGGCTTCGGGGAGATGTCAAATCATTGTGGCTTTTATACAGGAACAGCCGCCAACAGAGAATTTCGCTTGAAATTTTGACAAGCCGCGGAATTAAAAAGCTTGAACCAAGTATAAGCGCGGCTTTCGGAATTTATTTACCCGACATTTGGGTTATTGACCAAATGTCATTGGGTAAAAAGATGTTTGAAAAGGCTTTAAAGGAAGGAGTGCGTTTTATTTTTAACGCCGGTATTTCTTCCATTGAGCGGGAGCGGAATCTGTATAAGTTAACTGTTGACA
>CAYIKS010000027.1:0-1510 GCA_964364125.1 uncultured Candidatus Saccharibacteria bacterium | reverse complement strand
CAGAATTTACGCCGCCGATTTGGTGGTTAATTCCGCCGGGGTGAAAGCCGATGAAGTTGCGGCTATGGCGGGATTTACGGGATACCGAATTTTTCCTTACAGAGGAGAATATTACGAAGTAATCGGGCCCAAAAAAAATCTTATCAAATCAACTTTGGTTTATCCGGCGCTTCGGCCCGGCTCTCCGATAAAAGGAGTTCATTTCACCAAGACCGTTGATGGCAGATTGCTTATCGGGCCAAATGCTTCGTCTTGGACGAAAAAAGAAGACGATTTCAGTATTCAGACGCCAGCGGATGAATTTTTGAAAGCGGCTAGAAAATTCCTGCCGGATTTGAAAATTAATGATTTGCGCTGGGCTTATTCCGGATTGCGAGCGAAGATAAATAAAGGCGTCGGCGAGGAAGATTTTATCATCGTGAGAGAATCGCAAAATCCGACATTTGTGAATTTAATAGGAATAGAATCTCCCGGATTTACGGCCGCGTTCGCTATTGGCGAATATGTGGCAGAGATGATTGAACGCCCTGAGAGATAAAATCAGGGCGTTTTCTTTTTAAGAAGAGATGAGTTGACCAGAAACAGCAAAAGATTTATAAAGAGATATAATACTATGCCAATATGGGTAAATTGCCTATCAGCGTTATTATACTAACCTACAACGAAGAATTAAATCTTGAAAATTGCCTGAAAAGCATCGCCGATTGGGTTGATGAAATTTTTATTGTTGATTCTTATTCAACAGATAGAACTTTGGAAATAGCGAAAAAATACGGCGCGCAAATCAGCCAGCGTCCGTTCAAAAACCAAGCGGAACAGTTTAATTGGGCCTTGGACAATTTGAATATTAAAAACGAATGGATTTTACGGTTAGACGCGGATGAATATTTAACCGAAGAATTAAAGAAAGAAATTGCCGATGTTTTATTAAATATGGGGACATCGGATGTCCCAAAAATTGACGGCAATGTTAGGACATCCGATGTCCAAAATATTAACGGCTTTTACATCAAGCGCCGCGTTTATTTTATGAATCGCTGGATAAAGCACGGCGGTTATTATCCGACCTGGCTTTTGCGACTGTTTAGAAAAGGCAAGGCGCGTTCGGAACAAAGAGCAATGGACGAGCATTTAGTTTTATTAGAGGGTAAAGCAGGGAAATTAAAAAATGATTTTATTGATGACAATAAAAAAGACCTAACTTGGTGGATTGAGAAGCATAATAATTATTCGTCTCGAGAAGCGATAGAGGCGTTATCCGAGAATTATGGTCGGGGCAAGAAAAAAATTTATTATCGTTTGCCGCTTTTTTGTCGCGCTTTTCTTTATTTTATTTATCGTTATTTTTTCCGACTGGGATTTTTAGACGGCAAAGAAGGACTGATATTTCATTTTTTGCAGGGATTTTGGTATAGATTCTTGGTTGACGCGAAGTTTTACGAACAGAAAAAGAAATTAGAAATTAGAAATTAACTATGTATATCCTCGGCGTCAACGCTTATCACGGCGA
>CAYIKS010000026.1:1393-6051 GCA_964364125.1 uncultured Candidatus Saccharibacteria bacterium | reverse complement strand
TAAAACAACCCTGATAAAACGGGGTTTTTTATTGGAAAACTTATGAGTAAACGTTTGTTATCGCTGGTTATTCTTTTGGGCCCTCTTGGAATATCGCTTATTCCCGGCCTGGGAATAATTAGCGCCAATCTTCAGGCAGAAGAACAAACCGAGACATTGTCTTTAGCCGCTCAAGACGTCGTTTCAGGCCCTATTTCCGAAACCACTCTTTCAGCTCAAAACTCACTCGTCACCGATTCCAGTTCAACGTTTTATATTCTGGTCACCGCTTATTCCAGCTCTATTGATGAAACCGATGACAGTCCTTTCACGACCGCGGCCGGCACCGATGTTCGTCCGGGCGTGGCCGCGGCCAATTTTTTGCCTTTGGGCGCAAAATTCCGCCTGCCTGAAATTTTCGGCGAAGAGATTTTTACGGTTGAAGACCGGCTTCACAGCCGTTTTAACGACCGGGTTGACATCTGGTTTAACAGCAAAGGAGAAGCGAAAAAATTCGGCTCTAAAATAACAAGGTTGGAAATTTTAGAATAAGCTTCCCTGCTCTTCTAATTCTTTCCTTTCGTCTTCGTTAAAAATTTTAATCTCTCCGTATTCGCCGTCGTATCCCGGGCGAATTTTTATCTTTACTTCGCGAACTCTTTTTATGCCTTCAACAATTCTTGCGTCAGCAACCGGCTTAAGTTCATTTTCATTTATTTCCAAAAGAATTTTCAGTTCGCTGCCGAATGCTCTGATTAAACTTTTATATTCTTCTTTCACTTTTTTAGCGGCTGTTCCCATTCCCAGCGACTCGGCGATGATTTCGTCAAGCGGAATTAGATTATAATAAGGCACGCGGTTGTCGTAAGCCGTGTAATTATTTTTGCGTTCTCCCAGCGGACTTCGGTCAGCCAGTTTTTCAACCCGGTTCATTACGCCGATGGTCAGCGGCTTGCCGCACTTCGGGCAGATGCCTTTGTATTTTTTTGTTTCTTCGGGCGGCAAAACAATGCCGCAAAGCCGATGGCCGTCGTAATGGTATTTGCCTTCTTCGGGGAAAAACTCAATAGTGGCCGCAAACGCGGGAAGACCGCTTTTTATCGCGTCAATTATTCCTTTATACGAAAGCTCGGTATCAAAGATGTTCGCTTCCCGGCCGATTTTTTGAAGAGAATGCGAATCGGAATTGGAAATTAGCGAGATTTTATCAAGTTTTGATAGTCGCCAGTTCATCGCCGGGTCGCTGGAAAGCCCGGTTTCTATGGCGAAAATTTTGTCGGTATATTTTCCGAAACATTCTTCAATTGAATCAAAGCCGGACATTGAGCCAAAAACCGAAAACCATGGGGTCCAAGCGTGCGCCGGAACAATCGCCGCTTCCGGATTAATATTAAAAACAATTTTCGCTAACTCTTCGGAATCCAGTCCCAGAATCGGCCGGCCGTCGGATTTTAAATTGCCAATCCAACCAAGTTGAGTGTTGATTTTTTCCGCGTCTTCAACGCTCGGGGAGAAAATTATATTGTGGACTCTCCGGGTTTTATTGTTTTTGTTGTAGATTCCGGAAACTTCCGCGCTCAAGATAAAACGGGTCTCGCTTTTTGTGCCTTTAAGAGTTTCTTTTTTGTATTGCGGCTTTAATTTAAAAAGCCCGGGCTCGGCCGGCTCCAGTTTTTCTTTGATTTCCTTAAACCATTCCGGATGAGTAAAATCTCCGGTGCCCATTACCAAAATTCCTTTATCGTCAGCCCAACTGTCAAGCCCTTCCAGAATCATATCTTTGCTCGTGGCGCGGGAGTATTTGGAATGAATATGCAAGTCGGCGATGAATTTCATAATTTTGTGCCCTCGGGCAGATTCGAACTGCCAATCTTCGGCTTCGGAGGCCGACGTTCTATCCAGTTGAACTACGAGGACGTTATTATTAGTAGAGGAGCGCGTGAATTATTCCTCCTACAAAAATAGCCAATAAAATATAATCAAGCAAGTTTTTTCTTTGAAGCGCCATGCCTGTCGGCAGGCAGGCTTTTTGCCGCATCAGTATTATAAAAATTCCTTCCAGGCCGATGAAGATTCCGCCGGTGACGCTGATGAGTTGTAAAAAATTCTGCAGACCGTAAAAATATAATCCCAAAGGCGCCAAAATCACGAACAGAAAAATCAAAATTCTCGGGAAATTAAAATCATGCTCCAAACTTTTTTTAACATCCCGGCCGATAACGATATAAGTGCTCCATAGGGAAACCACTCCTAAAATCCCCAAAAGTTCCAGCGCTCGGCTCGGCAGGCGGTCAACCAGTCCGGAAATTGAATCCTCGGATACCACCGCGGATAAATTCAAGACCCCGATTACAAACAAAAGATAAACAACCGCCGGAAAAATCGTGCCCAAAACAATAGCCGGCCGGCTCAAACTCGGCGACAAGTTGTTTCTCCGAAAATAACCCAAAAGCGCCGGTATCGCCACTCTCCCGCTTAAAGCGAAAAGTATCGGCCCGTACGGCAGAAAAATATGGGAAGCGTTGAATTTCGGCTTTGACAAAATCACCTCGCTGAAATTTTTCAAACCAAAAGCGAAAACCAGAAAAATAATAAGAGTGATGCCCATAGTGACCAGCAGTTCGGAAATCGCCAACCTTTCAACTTTCCAGTAAATCGCCAGCGAGCCGAGAACCCAGAAAATCAGAATTTTATAAAAATCGGGCAAACCGGGAGCGAGTAGATTAATAAAACTGACGCACAAAATCAAATATACCGTGAGAATGAAAATCGTTCCGATGACGGTCATTAAAATCGCCGAAATTTTCCCGATTTTCCCCAGATAAATTTCCGCGTAGCCGGCAAAACGGTGGTCAGTTGGAGTGGCGTTGATAATGTCCGCGTATTTTAAATGAATCAGAGCCAAAACCGCTGTAAAGACGACTAAATAAATCAAACCGGTAATCGTGCCGGCCTTGTCAAAAACATAAGGCAGGGCGAAAATTCCGGCGCCGATGATGGTTCCGGAAAGCAGAGCGGTTGGAAGAATCAGAGAGTTTAAAAAATTATTCTTCGCCATCTTTCTCGGATTTTTTGCTGATATTAATATCTATTTCTTCGGCTATTTTCTTTACAAATTTTTCCTCAAAAAACCAGAAGACAACGAAAATCAGAATCGTCAGCAGAGTGGTAAAAGCGGCTAAAGAATAAAACCCGAAACCCGTTGCCATTCCAACAGCCGCGGAAACCCATAGCCCGGCTGCGGTGGTGATGCCTTTTGGATGAATGCCGTGAAAAATAATTACACCGGCGCCGAGAAAACCGATGCCGGTGATTATCTGAGAGGGAATTCTTGAAATATCAACTGAAAGAAATTTTTGGGAAAGCAGAATTGAAATTATAGCGAGAAGCGCCGAGCCCAAGCTGACCAGAGAGAAAGTTCTCAGGCCGGCGGTTTTTTTCGCCAACTGCCTTTCCAAACCTATTAAACCGCCTAAAATCACGGCCGCAAGCAACCGCGCAAAAATTTCCGTTTGAGAGGTTAAAATTTCCATTTATTATTTAAGTGCGGTACACCTCGTCGCCTTCTCTTACTTTTTCGTTCACTTTTATTCCAACTTCCAAACCATTTTTTGCCGAATCTATATCTTTGTGGTCGTACTGCATTGATTCAATTGTTTGCGTGAAATCCGTGTGAGCGCCTTTAAAGTGAAGGGCTTCTCCAATTTTGACGGTTTCTTTGAATTTTACAATCGCCACTCCCAGATGGCCGTAATAATGGGAAACCTCTCCTATAGGTTTCCCTTCGCCGATTGGTTTTTCCTCCATAGTATTTATTATTGATGATTGTTCCGACCTTTATCCTTTTTAACCATTTCGATTAATTTATCCAAAAGAATTTTCGGGTCTTTGGCGTAGACGATTTTCCCTTTCATTTCTTCCGCCCGATGAGATTTCTCAATCAAAGTTTTCAAAACTTCGTCGGTTTCCCAATCTCCTTCCAGTATGCCAATTGGCTTTTTATCTTCAAAAGCGATGGTGAATTCATTTAAAGTTCCCATTCTGCCGCAGCCGACGATGATGGCGTCGCTTGCCCGGGTGAGCAAAAGATTTCTTCCGGAATAGTTAAAGCCGGTGTAAATAATTAAATCGTGGTATTCGGTCGGCAGGTCAAAACGTTTAATGTGTTCCTGTTCGGTTGCCGCCGGCGAAAGACCGATAACAATTCCGCCCTGTTCTTTGGCGCCTTTGGCTGCCCAATAAGGAAAGCCGGTAGTGGCGCCGGTCACCAGAACCGCGTCGTGCCGGACGATTTCTTTGCCCACTTCTTCGGCCAGCTTAAAAGCATCCGGCCCGCAATGTTCGGTCTCAGCTGCGCCGGAAACGCAGATTTTGTATTTGTAAGTTGTGTGGCAGATGTTGTTGTCCATCGCGTTTAATTATAGCACAACTTTTTCTCCCATTGTAGGTATCGCCGTATCCACTGCCAATTCGTCGCGGATTTTTACGCTAAAATGAATCATTTGATCTTCTTCGCCCTGAACTATAAAAACTTTCTTTAACGAACCGCTCATCGGTTTTAGCCAGTTGAGCAGCATCGACTGGTCAGCGTGGGCCGAATAGCCGCTGATGGTTTTTATGCGGCACTTGACCGGAATCTCTTCGCCGAAAATTTTCACGCTTTTGGCGCCGTCCAAAAT
>CAYIKS010000026.1:0-1293 GCA_964364125.1 uncultured Candidatus Saccharibacteria bacterium | reverse complement strand
AAGCCGTTTTTGTAAAGCAAAGGCAAACGGCCGATATGGTCAATATGAGCGTGGGTGATTAAAACCGCGTCAATTTCTTTCGAATCATAAGGAAACGGTTTATAGTTTTGATGTTCGGCAAAACTACTGCCTTGAAAAAGCCCGCAGTCAATTAAAATTTTAGAATTCCCTGACTCAAGCAGATAATTGGCGCCGGTCACCATTTTAGCGCCGCCGAAAAATGTCAATTTCATATTATCTTAATTATAATCAAAAAAGACGGACAGGGAATGGGGGGTTGACAAATAAATAAAAATTTGCTATGGTTTGATTAGTTTGAACTTTAACTTAAACCAAATTTATTAAGGAGGTGGTTGAGATGAAAGAGGGGTGAATTTAGTTTTTATGATAACCGTCGTTGCTCTTTTTGTCATTTTGTTGTCGGCGAATCTTTTTAAAGTTATTGGATTCTCGCCAATGACAAGTATAACAATAGCCGCGATTTGGATGTTGGCATCGGTGCCGCTCGGTTCAATTAGCGGTCGGTGGCTAAAGAAAAGATTTGGAGGTTAAATCCGAAAGGAGGAAAAATGCAGAAACATGCCTTAGGATGGGGAAATTTAAATCCCGGTCGAGGAAAAATAGCCAGAAAGGGCAGACTATTAAGGGTAATAATTTTAATAGCGCTTGGCCTGGCGGTTGGTTATCTTTACATAAGATAAGGAAAGGAGATGAATGAGGGATGAGTGAAATTCGAGTCAGGAAGGTTTCCCCCGACAGGTCGCGGGTAGTGATGGAGGCAGTCGGAAAAGAGTACATTTTCCGCAAATCTAATAATGGCAAAGTAGAAGTCGTATCTACGCCCGGAGATGGTGTACCACCGGCTCTATACAATAAAATGTATCGTCAAGCCGTCGCAATACTGCTGCCCCGCCGCCGTATAGTTCTTTTTGATGAGGCTCCTTAAATAAGGGGCCTTTTTTATTCTCCCTTTATTACCGCCAGCGGCACCAGTCGTGCCACTTTTTTTGACAAACCCGCCCGATGAACGACTTCAACGATTTCATCAATGTTTTTATACGCCTGCGGCGCTTCTTCGGCAATGCCGCGCAAAGAATAACACTTAATAATAATGCCGCGGTTCTCTAAATCATTAATAATTTCTTTACCGGATAAAGTGCGGATTGCCTGATGACGAGACATTGTTCTGCCGGCGCCGTGGCAGGTTGAAAAGAACGCTTCTTTACCTGTTTCCGCACCAACTAAAACATAGGAAGCGGTTCCCATTGAGCCGGGAATCAAAACCGGCTGGCC
>CAYIKS010000025.1:0-6276 GCA_964364125.1 uncultured Candidatus Saccharibacteria bacterium | reverse complement strand
TCGGAGTGGCTGCCGGCGCCGGATTTACGGTTGGCGTAATCGGCAAGAAAATACTTGAAAAAATCGTTAAGAAAAACAAAGGCGCTGAATAGATTTCAGCGCCTATTTTATTTTTAAACAGGAGTTGACGAAATGTTTTTTACCTATTAAACTTTCTTTTATGAAAGAATACAAACTTATTATTTTAAGCATTATTGCCGCTACTGTTGTGATTGGCGGAGCAATCTGGTTTTCCAAACAAAATACTCCTTCCGATAATCTGCCGGCGGTCAATGCGACGCTATCAGCCGAACAAACGAGTTTTGATTTTGGAACAGTCTCGATGGCAAATGGCAATGTTTCCGCTAAATTCAAAATAAAAAACAGCGGTCCGGAACCGCTTACCATCACTAAAATTTACACTTCCTGTATGTGCACCGCCGCCACGCTTGTTAAAAATGACGGCAAGCGCTTCGGTCCTGTTGGAATGTTAGGACACGGCTATGTTCCTTCAATTAAAGAATCGCTGGCGGTTTCCGAAGAAGCGGAGATTGAAGTTATTTTTGACCCGACTGCCCATGGCCCGGCCGGCATCGGCAAAATTGAACGCGCCGTTACTCTTGAAAATAATACCAACACTCCTCTTGTTTTAACCATTAGCGCCAATGTAACGCCATAATTTATGAAGGACCAATATCTAATTCCAGTTTCAATTTTAATCAGCGGACTTTTAATCGGCGTTTCTTTCATCTACCGGAATAATCTGGGGCCTGTTAATGTTGAAACCGAGCAAAAAAAGCGCATTGCCGCGGAAAAAACCGCTGACAGCGTTGAGCTGCCGGTCAAATGGGGCGATTTAGGCAAACAGATGATAGCCAGCGGCGTGATTGACAACGCAAAATTTGAATCGCTTTACGCTCAAAGGGGCGGGTTGAACGAGGAACAAAAAAAATTACTTTACGCTGAAAATAACGGCAATCTTGTTATCAATCGCCAAAATTCCGGTTTTATTCTGAATCTTCTATGGGCTTTGGGCTTGGCTAATAAAAATGAAATTTTGGAAAAAGGGCCGATGAGCGATCCAAAATACGGCGGCGCCGGACGTTTCGCTTCAACCGGCGGCTGGACTCTGACTCAAGGAGAAACAATGACTCATTACAGCCGCCATAATTTTGTCGTTTTGACGCCGGAACAACAAGCGCTGGCGGAGCGCGTCTCAAAAAATATCTATCGCCCCTGTTGCGACAATTCCACTTATTTTCCGGATTGCAATCACGGAATGGCGATGCTCGGGCTCTTGGAACTGCTCGCAAGCCAAGGAGCCAGCGAGGAAAAAATATACGAAGTGGCCCTGCTCGTAAATTCTTACTGGTTTCCCGACACCTACGAAACAATCGCAAAATTTTTTGAAAATAAAGGCGTTCAGTGGAAAGACGTCAATCCCAAAGAAATTTTGGGCAAAGATTTCTCCAGCGCCTCCGGCTACAGCCGCGTTCTTTCCCAGATTGAGCCGGTTCAAGGCAGAAGCGGCGGCAGCTGCGGAGTGTAACGTAAAAAAGGTCGCAAAATAAAAGGCGGAATTTCCGGCAAAATGCCTTTGGAAATTCTTAAAGAGCGTTATGCCAAAGGCGAAATCAGCAAAGAAGAATTTGAGAGAATGAAAAAAGATTTGGCTTGATAAGAGCGCGCTCTGTGAACCAGTGAAAAAAGAAACTTATAAAATTTTTGGGATGCACTGCGCCTCCTGCGCTTTAACGATTGAAAAAGCGCTTAAACAAGTGCCGGGCGTTAAAAACGCTTCGGTTAATTTCGCTTCGGAAAAAGTTACCGTTGAAAAAGAAAACGGCGCGGCTTTTGGAATGCTGGAAGAAGCGGTCAAAAAACACGGCTATAAATTAATTAACTTAGCTCATCAAGAACATAGAATGGATTCTCCCGGCGTCAAAAACGGAGAAGAACACGACCACCACCGAATGCTTAGAGAGGCGGAGATAAAATTGCTCTGGAAAAAATTCATCATCGGCGCCATCCTTTCCGCCTTGGTGGTTATTCTAAGTTTTCCGGATTATTTATCGGTCGAATCCTTGGCGCAGGCGGGTTCTTTAAGATTTTTCCTGCTTTTTATATTGACTGTACCGATTGAATTTTGGGTGGGTTCGCAGTTTTGGCGAGGCGCTTGGTACAGCGCGAAAAATTTTCGGGCGAATATGGATACTCTTGTGGCGCTCGGCACGGGCGCGGCGTTTATGTTCAGCGCTTTTGTCACGATTTTGGAGATAGGCGGTTTTAAATTTAAAATCAGCGGCCTTAATGTCTATTATGATGTCGCCGCTGTCGTAACCACCCTCGTTATTCTCGGCAAATACTTGGAAGCCAAAGCCAAAGGTTCGGCTTCTGAAGCCATTAAAAAACTTTTGAAACTCCAGGCGAAAACAGCACGCGTCATACATAAAGGAAAACACGAGATGGATGTGCCGATAGAAGAAGTAAAAATCGGCGATATAATTTTGGTTCGACCGGGTGAAAAAATTCCGGTTGACGGTATCATAACAGAAGGCGATTCAGCAATAGATGAATCAATGGCAACCGGCGAGTCTCTGCCTGTTGATAAAAAAGCCGGTGATGAAGTCATCGGCGCGACAATAAACAAAACCGGCGCTTTCAAATTCAAAGCCACCAAAATAGGCAAAGAAACCTTTTTGGCGCAAATAATAAAATTAGTGGAGGAAGCCCAGGGGTCCAAAGCGCCGATTCAAAGACTGGCCGATGAAATTACCGGTTATTTCGTGCCTGTAGTTTTAGCGATAGCTATCATAACTTTTATCGTTTGGTTTTTCTTTGGGCCTCAACCGACTTTAAGTTTCGCTTTGATAAACGCCGTGGCGGTACTTGTCATTGCTTGCCCCTGCGCTTTGGGGCTTGCTACGCCGACGGCGATTATGATTGGCACAGGAAAAGGAGCCGAGCACGGAATTATTATTCGTGACGCGGAAGCGTTAGAATTAGCCGGCAAAATCAATGCGGTAGTGCTTGATAAAACAGGAACTCTGACAAAAGGAGAACCGGCGGTTACGGATATTTTATCTTTGGCGGAAGATAAAGATGTTGAAATTATGCAGATTGCCGCCAGCTTGGAAAAACTTTCAGAGCATCCTATCGCAAAGGCGGTGGTTGCTTATGCCGCGAGTCTTGGAAAACAATCGTCCCATCCTCTTGATACGGCTATCCAAAAAGAAGCAAAAGAATCAAATACCCAGATTTACGAAGTAAAAAATTTTTCCGCCAATCCCGGTAAAGGAATAGAGGGAGATTTATTTATTAATGGTCAATATCAAAAAATGTTTTTGGGCAATATTTCTTTGATTCAGGATATCGGATTATCTTTGCCGCCTAAAACGGAAAATGAAATTGCGGCTTTGGAATCAGAAGGCAAAACTCTATTATTTCTTGCCGATCATGAAAAAGTTTTAGGAGCGATTGCCGTAGCAGATACCTTAAAGGAAAATGCGAAAGAAGCGATAAGCCGGCTTCAAGATTTAGGGCCTGAAGTGTGGATGATAACCGGCGACAATGAACGGACGGCCAAAGCAATCGGGAAAAAACTGGGAATTGAAAACATAATGGCGAAAGTTCTGCCTCATCAGAAAGCGGAAAAAATAAAAGAGCTTCAAAGTCAAAATAAAAAAGTGGCAATGGTGGGAGACGGCATTAATGACGCGCCGGCTTTGACTCAGGCCGATGTCGGGATAGCCATCGGCACCGGCACCGACATCGCGATTGAATCAGGAGACATCACTTTGATTTCCGGCAATCCGATCGGGATTTACGGAGCAATCAGATTAAGTCGCCGGACTTTGCGAAATATCAAACAAAACCTTTTTTGGGCTTATATTTATAATATTGTGCTGATACCGGTTGCGGCCGGAGTTTTGTATCCGTTTCTCGGCATTCTTCTCAATCCGATTTTGGCCGGCGCGGCAATGGCTTTTAGCTCTTTATCGGTGGTCTTTAATTCCCTGCGCTTGAAAAAAATGAGGTTTCAATAAAAAACGCCCGACATAATGTCGGGCGTTTTGGTTTTTTCGGGCCGCCGGGAATCGAACCCGGTCTTTACGCACCCGAAGCGCACGTACTACCGGTATACTACGGCCCGAGATTTTCTATTCTGTCTAACTTGATTGGCTCATTATAAAACACTCTCGCTAATTTTCCAACCCGTTCGGAGCTTTCGGTGGTTAAAAATATTCTTTTGCCGTCTTTTGAAATTCTACCTTCTCTTTCCGGATGGCGCGACAGATAGTCAATTAATTTTTCCGCCACGCCCTCAGTCGTAAATTTATAAATCACCTCCTGACTTCGCGAACCATAAGGCGTGCGGGCATTGTCGCCTAAATAAATATAAGAATATTGCGGCAGAATTTTAACGACTTCTTTTAATACCGTTAAACCGCCCAAACCCGAGTCAAAAAATCCGATCATTTCACGTAAAATTTCTTCTTCATCTCTTCTTCAATTCCGCTTTCAAATTCCTCTTTTTTTTCTCGGCTGGATTTTGCCAATTTTTCAAGCTCGCCGTCCGGCAATTTTCCTAATTCATCAATCCTAAATCTTAAATTTTTTTCATTATTTTTTTCGGGATTTTCTATGACTTCGTCCAATAAAACCGCGAGAATCCGGCCAACCCTTGGGCCGGGCGGAATATTTAAAATTTTCATCACATCCTCTCCGTTGACTTTAAGCATCTTCGGCGAAATCGGGTCTCTTTTGACTTTTTCAATCATAAAAAGCAAATGCCGGATTTTGTAAGGCACGGCCTTGGGTACGCCAGAGCCGATTCTATCCGCTTCTCTAACCTTAATGAAATCCTCAACATTCTCCGGTCCAACCCGGCGCAAAAACCGGCGCACGCCCGCTTCGGTTACTTCGCCGACATTGTAGTAAAAAAGATGGTAGCGAACCAAATGAATTACTTTTTCGGCGATGTCTCTGGAAAAATGCAGTTTGTCCAAAATCTGCGCCGCCATTTTCGCGCCTACTATTTCGTGATTGTAAAAAGTGGAGTCCGGGCCTTCGCCGGCTTTTGTCTTCGGCTTTCCGATGTCGTGAAGCAAAGCAGCCAAGCGGATTTCCAACGAATAATTATTTTTGGCGGCGTAATCCAAAGACCTTAAATTATGCTCCCAAACCGTATAAATATGATGTTTGTTCTGGCCCACGCCGATGCCTTCGCGAATTTCTGGAATAATGTAACGCAAAAGCCCTGTATCTTCCAGAATTTGAATACCCTCTTCCGCCCTTGGCGTCATGAGAATTTTTATAAACTCGTCGCGTATCCTCTCTTTAGCAATTACCTCCAAAAGCCCAGCGAGACCAAAACTTGCGAGAGCAGTCTTTTTTTCTATTGTAAAATTTAACTCTACGGCGAACCTCACCGCCCGCATCAGCCGCAACGCGTCTTCGTTAAAACGTTCTTCGGGATTCCCGACGGTGCGAATAGTTTTGTTTTTCAGGTCTTTTTGGCCGCCGTACGGATCAATAACTTTATCCGCCGTCCCTTCGGCCAAGCTCAGGGCGAGCGCATTTATGGTAAAATCCCTTCTCGCTAAATCTTCCTCTATCGTCTTGGCAAACTTAATTTCATTCGGATGTCGTTTATCTGTATATTTTCCCTCCAGCCGAAAAGTGGTTATTTCAACAATGCTGATTGCTGATTGCTGATTGCTGATTGCTGATTTAACTGCGACTGTCCCGAATTTGTTTTCGTAAACGCTATCCGGAAAAATTTTTTGAATTTCCTCGGGTTTGGCATTGGTGGCAATATCCCAATCCTTCGGTTCGCGGCCTATTAACAAATCCCTAACGCAGCCGCCGACAAGATAAGCCTGAAAATTGGCTTTTTGTAATTTTTCGGCGATATTTTTTATTTCTCTTGGAATTTCCGTTTTCATTAGGTATAATTATAACTCAAATTCAAATAACGCGCCCGTAGTGAAATGGATATCACGCCTGCCTTCGAAGCAGTTAATGGAGGTTCGAATCCTCCCGGGCGCATTCCGCCCATAGCTCAATTGGCAGAGCAGCTCGCTCTTAACGAGAAGGTTTCAGGTTCAATTCCTGATGGGCGGACATGGTCGCGGGTGTCGTATAGTGGCTTATTATACTTCCTTGCCAAGGAAGAGACGGCAGTTCGATTCTGCTCACCCGCTCAAACAGCTAAAAGCCCCCTTTCGGAGGCTTTTAGCGAACTTGCTTGACTTGGCATTTTGAGGTACTATAGACATATAGATTGTGGAGGAA
>CAYIKS010000024.1:4885-6460 GCA_964364125.1 uncultured Candidatus Saccharibacteria bacterium | reverse complement strand
GGAATTAAGAGCCGCCCTAAATACCGCGTTGGGGCCAGAAAGAGTCGCTCTGATTAAGTTGTTAAATAAAAAAGAAGCGACTGAAGTAAGCGACCTTAGCTTGACAGAAAGAAAGCGTTTTGCGCGATATGACCAGGGAAGAGAATATAAAGAGATAGAAAAATCTTTGCAGATGCCGACGGAAAACGCGCCCTTACTTGAAGAAATGGCTACTATTATGAAGAAATACGGCAGTAAAGAACCTCCCAAAGGCGCGTCCGATCGTGATAGTTTCGAAAAACTAAGCAAACAAGTAGAGGAAAATAACGATGCGCTTTTTGGCGAAATGTCCGCGAAGGACTTCTCTAAATCGCAACCCAATAAGGTTTACACCAAAAAGGCCCCGGGATTATCAGAAGAAGTGACTGACCTAAGAAGTAGATTCGCTTTCGCTTCAATGTCACGGATGAGGCCAGAAGCAATAAGTACAACAGTAGCCGGTCTTAAAGGCAGAAATATTATTCACTTTATCGATGCGTCTGAAACCACCGTTAATGAAACCATTGGGTCGTTTACAACGACCCCAGAATATCAAGATTTGATAAGAACCAATGAAGACCTCGCCAATAGATTGAAGAAGTTATCAGAAGCAAAGCGGGGGAATGTGGAGGAAAGATTGAAATATAGACAAGAAATGAGGGATTTGATGGAAAGGTTTGGTTATCTAAAAGGATTTAGAATGATGAATGCCCTTACCAAGTCCATGGCGAAACACTCTTTGGAAACGCCGTTTATAGTGGGTAAAGAAGAGGAAACATAATCTATGCTCAAAATCACCAAATTTCAATACATAGAACGTTGGGACGCGTTGCCGCCGGTTTTGCGGGAGGCGATGTTTTCGCCGGCCAACGGCGAAATTATTTGGCGCGTCGGCGAAGAGCATCATCTCAAAGAAGAGCAAATCGCGCAAATCGCCGGCATTTGCGGGAATATCGTAATGGGCTTTTTACACCCGGAAGATTTGGCAAAAGAAATCAAAACTTCAATTGGAATTGACGAGAGATTAGCCGCGGCAATCAGCCGCGAAATAGACCGGAAAGTTTTTTCCCCGCTTCGTTCGGAAATAGAAAAAGTTTATTCGCCGGCAGGACCGGTAATTGAAGAAATTAAGCCGCCGGAAGCGGTTGAAACCCCTGTTGAGAAATTAGTAGAAACTCCGGCAGCGGAAGAAATTAAAGGAGAGGAGATAACCGGCGAGCATAAAATTGACATTTCGGAATTCAAAGTGATTAGTCCGGAAGAAAAACCCTTCGATGCTACTCAGGGTGAACCGCCTGCAGGCGAAGCCGAACCGCCTGTGGTGAGCAGCGTCGAACCGCCGGTCCCGCCGGCTTTCGCGGAAAAACCAAAAGAGATGAAAGCTGAAGAAGTTGAACTGGCGATACTTCCAAAAATGGAAGCATCTCCGGTTGAGGCCGAGAAACTAACCGAAGAAGCAAAACCGATAATTATTCACGAGGAAGCGGAAATTAAAGCCGTCAGAGAACCGGCAAGGCCTTTCTCCTTAGGAAGCGTCTTTGGATTTTTCAAAAAGAA
>CAYIKS010000024.1:0-4785 GCA_964364125.1 uncultured Candidatus Saccharibacteria bacterium | reverse complement strand
TATTTTTTCTCTGGAAGCCGCGAGTTTATTCGTGGCAAACCGAGCCAACGGAAAAAACAATAACCCTGCCCGATATTAAAGAACAAAGAAAAACCCTGAAAGAAATGCTGCCGGAAATGCCGAACGTCAAAAAACTCTGGCAGGACTTGTTGACTAGCAAATCGCCCATTCTCAAAAGAGAAAAGCCCTGGAGCAAAATATCATCGGCCCAGTTCCAGGTTTTCAGAAAACTGACGGGGCAAAAAGAAGTGGCGAAGCGTGTAGATTACCGCTAAAATGAAATTATGAAAGAAGCCCTATCTACCCAACAATTTGTGGATATCGCCGAAATCAAGGAAGGCGCGGTTATTCTGAAAAACGGCGGACTGCGGAAAATTTTGATGGTTTCCGGCATTAATTTCGCGCTCAAGTCCGAAGAGGAGCAGAATCTCCTCACTTATTCTTACCAGAATTTTTTGAACACTCTGGATTTTTCCATTCAATTTCTGATTCATTCGCGGAAAATCAACATAGATAAATATCTCGGCAGATTGGAAGAAAGGCAAGTTCAGGAACCAAACGAACTTTTGAAAAATCAAATCAGCGAATACGCGGAGTTTATTCGGACATTCGTGGAACTCAACGCGGTGATGGCCAAAACGTTTTTTGTGGCCGTGCCTTACGACGCGGTCGAGGTTGCGGCGGCCGCCAAAGGAGTGTTCAGCGGAGTAAAAACCAGCGCCTCAAAAATTCTCGGGACAATAGGACTGGCCGGAGTGGTCAAAGAAGAGGCGCCCCGCGATGAAAAACAGGAGTTCGAGAAAAAACTTCAGCAGCTTGACCGCCGCGCCGAACTGGTCATTAACGGATTGAGTCAAATTGGGCTGCGGACAGTCGTTTTGAACGACGAAGAACTGATTGAACTGTTTTATAATCTTTACAATCCCGAGGCGATAGAAAAAAAGGAATTAAAAATCGCAAGAGAGTGATATGGAAAAAATAAAAGTGCCACAACCTTATACAGCCGGGAAGCAGGACATCAAAGCGGTGATTGCGCCGGCGGCTTTGGAAGTTAATCCGAATTTTCTCCGGCTCGGCAACAAAGTCGTCAAAACTTTATTTGTCTTCACTTATCCCCGTTATCTTTCAACGGGCTGGTTTGACCAAATCATTAATCTGCCCAATCTACTGGATATCGCCGTTTACGTTCATCCCATAGACACGGTCACCGCTTTGCGCAATCTCCGGAAAAAAACCGCCCAGGTTGAAGCCCAATTATTGGAGCGGCAGGAAAAGGGGTTGGTCAGGGACCCGGTTTTGGAAACCGCTTATCAAGACATTGAACTGCTCCGCGACCAACTTCAGCAGGCGCAGGAAAAATTGTTTAATATGGGAATTTACATCACGATCTACGCCGACTCGCTTGAGGAACTGACAAAACTGGAAGAAAAAATCACCAATATATTTGAAAGCCAGCTGATTTACGTCAAGCCGGCGATTCTTCAACAAATGGAAGGATTCAATTCGGTTTTACCTTTGAATTCCGACAAACTTTTAATCAACACGATTCTTAATTCCGCGCCGGCGTCTTCGGTTTTTCCGTTTGTCTCAATGGATTTGACTTCGGAAGACGGCATTCTTTACGGCATCAACCGTCACAACAACACTTTGGTGATTTTTGACCGGTTCTCTCTGGAAAACGCGAATCAGGTTGTTTTCGCCAAAGCCGGCGCCGGGAAATCCTACGCCACCAAATTGGAAATTCTCCGCTCTTTGATGCTGGGCACCGATGTTTTGGTGATTGACCCGGAAAACGAATACTTGAATCTGGCGCGTTCGGTCGGCGGAAGCATTATCAAAATTTCTCTGGCTTCGGAACAGCACATCAATCCCTTTGAAATTCCGGCGGTTCCCAAAGGCGAGGACCCGGCGGATGTTTTCAAATCGCACATTCTTAATCTGGTCGGTTTACTGAAGCTGATGCTCGGGCAAGTGACGGTTGAAGAAGACGCGCTCTTGGACCGGGCCATTGCCGAAACCTACGCTTCGCGCGACATCACTCCGGACAAAAAGGACTTCACCGCTTTGGAGCCGCCGCTTTTGGAGGATTTGCAGACGATTTTACAGAATATGGAAGGCGGCCGGGGCTTGGCTGACCGGCTTTATAAATATACCAAAGGCACCTATTCGGGTTTTACCAACCAACCGACCAACGTTGACGTCAAAAACCGCCTGATTGTTTTTTCCATTCGCGACTTGGAAGACGAACTCCGGCCCATCGCGATGTATTTGATTTTGAATTTTGTCTGGAATTTAATCCGCTCGGAATTCAAGAAAAGGATAATGATTATTGACGAGGCCTGGTGGATGATGAAATATCCGGACAGCGCCGCTTTTCTTTTCGGTTTGGCAAAGCGTTGCCGGAAATATTATCTTGGCCTGACGACGATTACGCAGGATGTGGAGGATTTTTTGGGCTCGCCGTACGGCCGACCGATTGTCACCAACTCTTCGCTCCAACTTTTATTGAAGCAGGCGCCGGCGACCATGGATTTAGTCGCCAAAACATTCAATCTCACGGAAATTGAGAAAGGACTTTTGCTTGAAGCCGGAGTCGGCGAAGGATTGTTTTTCGTCGGTTTGAAACACGTGGCGATTCAGATTGTCGCTTCGTATTTTGAGGATAAAATCGTCACCACCAAACCGGAGCAGTTGTTGGAGCAGATGGAGGAAGAGAAATAATTATGCCCGAAGAAGACATTAACAACCCAGAAGAAGGAGAAACAGAAGAAACTGGAGAATTTGAGGAAGACGAGGGGCCCAAAATTTCCCTGCCCGAGGGGATTATTATGGTGCTCATATCGCTGGTTGCTGAGGTGATGGATATTGTCGGCAGTTTAACCGTGTTCTTGACCCCGCTCAGTTGGATTAGCGATTTAACAAATTTAGCGATTATCCAGATTTGGCTTATAATAAAAGGAGGAATCGGCTTCAGAAAACAGGCCGTGGCTTTGACGGGAAATTTAATAGAGCTTATTCCGGTATTGGATATTCTGCCCGTCCGCACCGCGACCCTTTTGGTGGCAATTTATCTAATCAACCACCCGAAAGCCGCGAAAATTGCGGCGCCGGCAAAAAAATAATTCAAAAATAAAAAATCAAAATGCAAAACTACAATTCAAAATTCAAAATTTTAACATTTTACACTGTCATTTTGAGTTTTACATTTTTATTTTTACATTTTGCGAGCGCTCAGTCCTCGCCTCAATTTTTAGTCAGCTGGCAGGCGCAGAGTTATGTTCCCTCCTGGTATTCCGGGAAAGTTTTTCCGACTCAGGGTTCAGCGGTTGAAATAACTTTTGAAGTGCTTAATAACGGCAAAATCGTTAATATTTCCGGAAACAAGGTGCGTTGGTATATTAATGATAAGCTTATCAAAAACGAAAATGATGGTTTGGGAATAAAATCCTTGAAAACTTACGCCACCGGCTATGCCGGTTTTGATTTGGAGGTGCGGATTGTGATTCCCGATTATCCGACCGGTGTCCTCGACACGACCATCAGGATTCCCATAGTCAGGCCGGAAGTGGTGATTGAAGCGCCTTATCCGGACAATAAAGTTTCTTCCGGCAGCAATCTTTTTGAAGCGCTTCCATTTTTCTTCAACGTCAAAAATTTAAGCGAATTATCGTTTGAGTGGACGGCGAACAATAAAAAGGCCACTGAGACCGGAGAAAATCCTTGGGCGCTTAATTTAAATGTTAACCCCCAGACCCCCTCCGGAACATCAATCAATATTTTAGCGACGGTTAAAAATATTTTAAAAGAGTTGGAATTTACAAGTAAAAGCTTACAAATGACCGTAAAGTAAATATGGGAAAAAGTTTTGTTAAAATTTTTATAATTGTCTTTTTGCTTTTTTGGGGCATCGGATTTTTCGGGGGAAATATAATTCTTGCCCAGGCGGCAGGAGCGACTGTTGATGTCGGGCCGGAAACTCCAGCGGCACCCAAAGACGACATCGAACTTACATACCCTTGGTCAAAAGAAACAACACTTCCCGGTTTGGTCTCCAAATTTTACAATATCGCTCTGGGGCTGGTCGGCGTGGCGGCCTTGGGAGCGATTATTTACGGCGGGATTTTATGGACGGTTTCAAAAACCCCTTCGGGTTCTCAAGAAGCAAAGGATTGGATTACCGGCGCGATTTGGGGATTATTGCTTTTATTGGGCGCCTATCTACTTTTCAACACCATCGGCATTATAAAAGAAGGGCAATTGACGGAGCCGGGGATACCGGCGCTGCCGGCGCCGACAACTCCAACACCAACAGAACAGGGATTAGCCGCAGCATCTAAGTGGCCGCCTGATTCTCTCCCTGCTGGGACTTATTCTGATAATGAGGCGAGAAATCTTTTGGCCCAAAACAATATTTCTGTTAATAAGAGTAATTGTGCCACTGTTGGTCAAACTAACTGCACTAGCCTTGATGGTTTACCCAAATCGACAATTAATAATTTAATAGATTTAGCAAACGACGCTAAACTTTCTCTTAAACTTAGTGGCGGGACAGAATACTGGTTACATAAAACTCATGGTCCGGGAAAACCTATTGTAGATGTCGCCTATAATCCGTCTTTAATAAAAACTATCGACTCATGGTCATCTTCTGGAAAAATTAAATCTTATCAATGCGAGAGTGGCAGGCTTAAAGTTCCTTGTGGCGGGTCTATAACGCCTGACCATTATCATATTGTATTTTAATATCTAAATGCTTAAACCCATAATCAAGCCCATAATGAAACC
>CAYIKS010000023.1:0-6467 GCA_964364125.1 uncultured Candidatus Saccharibacteria bacterium | reverse complement strand
GAAACGAAACGACATTTTTTAAGTAATCTTGGGACATTAGAAAAACATTCAATCGAAAGTCGTATTTTTAGGGGTATAAAACAAAAAGGAGAAACATATTTTCAAGAATTATGACTAGCTGGCCAACAAAAAAATTAGGAGAATAAATTTATGAACAATAAGCACGAGAAACAAGAATGGAGGGAAACGAGCCTAAAAGGTCGAAGAAATTAAATAAAAATTAAATTATGGGGGAGAATATTCAAGTAAGCAATCAAATAAGAAAAGCAAAAGGAAAAAAATGTATTCCCGCGAAAATAATTTTTCCCAATCTTCAAAATCATAATTTATGCGAACCCGGTTTTGTCAGTTGCGTTAAGTATATTTCCGGTAAATGTGTTGATTCGGAACTTGAATTAGAAAAATGCACCATGGGTAAAGTATTTGTGCCGAAAATTTGCCATTACGACGTTGAAGAGTTTAATGACGCCGGCCAAAAAGTGTGCAAACACGTTAATAAGGACGATGGATTGGTTGAGATAGATGATTGCGTGCCGGAATAGAATTATAATATATTTCAAAAAACCCAGTCGTACGACTGGGTTTTTTGTTTATTTTTTTACGTGCGTTTTTTTAAAAACAACCGCAGTAAACTTTACGAATTTTATCTTTTTTAATTATTACTGTCGCTAAAGTGCATTTAGTTTCTGGAGGGCAATCTCCCATTTGGCACACCCATGTCGGTTTTCCTTTGAAGATTATCAAAATCCACCCGCAAATTCTTCTGCTTTGGAAATCTTTCAAATCCACCTTCTTTATTTTTTTAAAGACCTTGCTGTCAACATATAATGGCCCTTCAAGCGTTATTTTTTGCGAAGATAATTTGCATGGGATTTTCTTTATTTTGTTTTTCGCGTCAGTCTTTTTCATTTGTAAATTACATAATTTATATCGTCGACCTTTATTTAATAATAACATTATAACATTTCGCGCGTGTTATGTTAAAATAAATATGCCCCGGTCAGCAAAAAAACAGCTCAACTGATTAACCGCAAGTAATGCGTGAAATTTGAATTTAGAATTCGGTTTTTGAAGTTATCCACACCAAAACGGTATGTAAAATGTTATAATTTTTTAATAAATACATTAACAAAGGTCGTTAATAAAATTATTTTCTTGAATTAAAAACATTATGGAGAATATTAAAATAACTCTCCTGAAGGGAGGAATTGCCGCGATTATATTATGGCTGTTTTCAGGCGTCATTCCCGCGATTCTTTTATTATTCGCATTGATTCTCATAGGTATTTTTAGCCGGCCGCAGCCGCGCGTCCAGATCCTCGGTGAAATATCAACGGGAAAATTTTCTTTAAAGTGGGCATGGACTGACTGGTTGGGTTTGATATTGTTGTTGGCCGTTGTCTATGCCGTATGGAGCCACGTTGACCCCCTTAAGCTTATCCAGCTTTTAAAAGAGATAGCTCAAAAATCTTAAATAAGCCAAAATAAAGGTCGAAAAAAATAATTTAATTAATAAATGCGCAAAGAATAAATTTTAGAATAAATTTTATGGAAAAGATGCAAATTTCCAAGCTGAAGTTGGGGCCCGGCGCCACGATTCTCAATGTTCCGGAAAACAGAGAATTTCTTAAAATGGTTGAAAGAGCGAAAGATCTTTCTCCCGAAGAATTGCTGGCCATGGCGAGGGGCTACCGCGATTATCCGGCAACCGCGCCGCTGGCCCAACACTTGGCAAACAGCGCGATGGCTATGATTGCGCGAAGTCCCAGCATCAACAAGGCGATGAAAAAAGCGGGGAAGACGCGGATAGAATGGTCATGGCTGGGAGATTTATGGGATGATGTTAAAGATTTTTTCACCGGCGGAGGAGGAAATCCAAAGCCGCCGTGCAAACATCGTTGCGTAGGATTTCTTTTTCTGGAGAAATGCGGTTCCGATAACAAATGGCATGTTATCGGAGTCTGTTTCGGCTTCAAGTGGTAATAGGTTTTTTCGCCGGCGCCCGCCATTCAATCCGGCTGGTATGCCGCGCTCGCGAAGCCGAAGGGCTGGTTCCGCAACGCAAAAGACAAATCAAAGTTGCTCTCGGCGTATTCGGCACTCAGCTTTTTTTTAAATGCCATCTGGTCGATTATCTTTTTCGGCTTGTATAGCCGGTCGATATCAACCAACTTCACAGCTCGTCAAATTCGTGGCAAGCCGGCACAAATGGTACAAACCTGCCTGCCGGCAGGCAGGGCTCTACCCCTGCGGCAATCTCTCGCCACGGGGGCATATCCGCCTTCACACGAGGTTACGGCGGGACAAACAGCTCGTAACACGGGGTGTCCCTACCAGTAATTTACGATCTTGAAGGGAGAAATGTTGCCGGGAATCTGCCAGATTGCGGTTCTAAATGCCTCGAGCGCGCGGAGCCAAACACAAAACCGCTCTTAAGAGCGGTTTTGTGTTTGGCTTTAGTTTATCAAGTTTCTTCGGAATTATTTTTCATTTCTTTTAGTTGTTTTCCTATCTTTTCTATATCCTCATGAATTTCGCTCAGGGTTGTTTCTTCCCTTTTTATTTCTTCCTCGGTTTTTTCGTCAATTCGCTTTTCTTCTTTGACGCCGCTGATGATAATCTGGTCGCCGATGAAAAAGGAAACGAAAAGCCCGATGGCGAGCAGAATTAAAAGCCCGAGAACTGTGGAAACCCAGCCGGGCATATTAAGAGCGTCAGCCAGCATCCAAATCCCCCGCCAAAGCAGAATAATGCCGATGCTCCCAACCAACGCGTAAATCAGCGGCTTTCGGCTAAGCCGTTTTCTGATTTTATCTTCCAGTTTGTCAAAAAATTTGATGATTTTCATAGTGTTTACACTGAGCGAAGTCAAAGTGTACGCCCAGAGGGATTCGAACCCCCGACCGTCTCCTTAAAAGGGAGCTGCTCTACCAACTGAGCTATGGGCGCAATAAAAAAATAATATCCGAAATCGGATATTATTTCAACTTATTTTGTAATTCTCTCTACTCTGTTTCGTTTTCCAGATTCTCCAAAAGATTCTTTAATTTTTCGCTTAATTTCTTCGGCGTCTTGATTTTAAGTTCCACGATTAAATCGCCCCTGCCGAATGCGCCGAAATGCGGCATTCCTTCCGCAGGGATTCTTAAATTGTTTTTTAAGTCAAAATCCGCCGGAACTTCCACTTGTAATTTATTACCGGAAATCGTCGGGATTTCTATTTTCCTGCCCAACAATAAATCAATCAACTTTACTTCTTTTTTTACAAGTAAATCGTCGCCCCGGCGTTCAAAAACCGGATGCGGTTTGATTTTAATTCTGATATACAAATCCCCGGCTTCGGTTCCGCGCTCGCCGGCTTCGCCTCCGCCTTTCACTTGGATAATTTGGTTATCGCTGACGCCGGGACGGATTTCCACTTTTACTCCGCGCTCGCCGCTGATTTTCCCCGTTCCGCGACAGGCATCGCAGGTTTTTTCCGGAATCTGTCCGCTGCCGAAACACTTAGCGCAGGTTTTCACCTGAGTGAAACTGCCGAAAAAAGTGTTGCGCGTTTCTTTTATTTCTCCCCGGCCGGCACAAACTGAACATTGCGTAAATTTCGTTTTCGGGTCGTGCCCCAATCCCCCGCATTTTTCACAGCGGACTGAAACGCGGTATTTCAGATTTTTTTCCGCGCTCCGGAACGCCTCTTCCAAATTTATTTCAACGACCTGTTCTACATCAGAGCCGCGGCGATAAGTTCGGCGTTTTTGCTTGACTCCCAGTCCTTCAAAAAAAGCGTCAAAAATGTCTCCCACATCCGTAAAGTCGCCGAACATTTCCGGGTCAAATTCAAAACCAAAACCGGGTCCGCCTCCGGCGGAAAAACCGAATGGCCAACCCTCTCCGCCTCCGGCGTTAAACACTTTTCCAAATCTATCATACTGCGCCCGTTTCTGCTTGTCCGACAAAATCTGATACGCCTCGTTGATTTCCTTGAATTTTTTTTCATCTCCGCTTTTTTTATCCGGATGGTACTGGTGCGCCAACTTGCGAAACGCTTTTTTGACTTCCTCTTCCGAAGCGTTTTTATTGATACCTAAAATTTTATAGTAGTCATTCATTATCTTAGAATGATAATTTCCCGGCTTTTGCCTTCCAGCATTATAGTCGCGAAACCGGTCATTAGCAAGATTTCGTAGAGGACAAAAGCGATGACGGTCACGAGCCAGCGGAACGGTATGGCAACGCCTTCAATCGTAAGGAAAAGCAACGCCGCGATGCCCAAAAGCGCGATGAGTTTTGAATTTTCCGACAGTCCTTCAAACTTATTTTTCAGCGCTTCGTGAGCGATGTCGGTGATTTTCAGTTTTGGATTGATGTCCGAGCCGAATATATTGGCAATCAGTTGTTGTTGAGCCGTTTTGGGCAGAATTTGGGTTTCCGGCAGTTTCGCTATTTGCTGTTCCGCCAGATTTTTCGTCAGTTCCGCGACCGGAAGCGAAACGTCAAATCCCGGAAGAAATTTCTGCAGAATGCCGGAAGCCGGAGCCAAAAATTTTTCCAAAGACGAAGAAGAAATCGGAAATTGAAATCCGGCGGTCAAAGGCGAAGACGGAAACACGAGCAGAACGCTGGCCGCGAGCGCCACAACGGCGATGCCTTTCGGCAGAACCACTTTGCTGATTCGCCAAAATCTGACTTTGAGAAAATTATCCGTCTCGTGCTTCCCATTCCAATTCGCCCAAATGAGCAGTACAAACACCACCCAGAATAAAATCAGAGAAACAATGTCAATTTCTTTTCCCTGAAGCGGCGCGAATATTCTTTCGTAAAATCCGGCGAGCAAACCCGCGCTTTCCAGAAAAATTATCAGATTAACCCGCCAAAGCGATTTAATGAAAAGCGACTGAAATAAAAATACAATCAGGAAGCCGATTAGGGCGACCAAAGAAATCGCGAGCGGCGTCGTTTCATAACTCGCTAAAAAAGAATTCAAAAAATAACTGAAAACCGAGGCGAAAACAATTCCCAAAACCGCCAAGACGACGATTTTAGACATTGACTGGTCAACTGCCACCGCTTCGCCTTGCAGTTTTTCCGAAACAAGAGTCATTGTTGATTATTTTGGTTTTGCGTCCCCTCGTCTTTATGATACATCGCCTGGCCGATTTTTTGAAGTTCCAAAGAAAGTTCCGCGAGCGCCGATTTAACCGATTCCACGTCGCCGCTGTCTTTTATTGATTTCAACGCCTCTATTTTTTTATGAACCGCGTCTTTAATTTCCTGCGAAACTTTGTCAGCCGCGTCCTTGAGCGCTTTCTCCGCCAAATAAATCGTCTGCTCCGCCTGATTGCGGGTCTCGGCCAGTTCTTTTTTTCTTTTGTCTTCTTCGGCGTGAGCGGACGTTTCCTGCTTTAATTTTTCAACTTCGTCTTTGGAAAGCTGGGTTGAGGCCTCAATGCGGATTGAGTGTGTTTTGCCGGTTGCTTTGTCTTTTGCCGAAACGTTAAGGATGCCGTTGGCGTCAATGTCAAAAGTCACTTCAATTTGGGGAAGGCCCCGCGGAGCCGGCGGAATGCCGTCCAAAATAAAACGCGCCAGGGTTTTATTGTCCGTTGCCATGGGCCGTTCGCCTTGAAGCACGTGAATTTCCACTGATGTCTGATTGTCCGCGGCCGTTGAGAAAATTTGACTTTTGGCCGTGGGAATGGTGGTGTTTTTTTCAATAATCGGAGTGCTAATGCCGCCGAGAGTTTCAATGCCCAAAGTCAAAGGCGTAACATCCAAAAGTAGGACGTCTTTAACGTCGCCTTGCAGAATTCCCGCCTGCACCGCGGCGCCGATTGCCACCACTTCGTCCGGATTGATGCCTTTGTGCGGTTCTTTGCCGAAAAAATTTTTAACCGCTTCACTCATCGCCGGCATCCTCGTTTGTCCGCCAACGAGAATTATTTCATTAATATCCAAAGGCTTCAATTTCGCTTCGGATAAAGTTTGTTTGACCAATTCAATTGAACGGTCAATGTAATCGCGGACCAGTTCCTCTAATTTCGCCCGGGTTAATTTCATCAAAAAATGTTTTGGCCCAGCCGCATCTGAAGAAATATAAGGGATGTTGATTTCGGTCTCAAAGGCGGTTGAAAGTTCGTGTTTGGCGCGTTCCGCTCCTTCTTTTAATCGCTGTAATGCCAAAGGGTCTTTGGAGATATCAATCCCTTCCTGTTTTTTATATTCATTAACAAGGTATTCTATTACTCTTTTGTCAAAATCATCGCCGCCCAAATGTGTGTCGCCGCCGGTTGATTTTACTTCCACGACATCGTCGCCGATTTCCAAAACTGAAATATCAAAAGTGCCGCCGCCGAAATCGTAGACGACGATTTTTTCGTTTTTTTGTTTGTTTAAACCATAAGCCAGAGCCGCGGCCGTGGGCTCGTTGATAATCCGCCGCACTTTGAATCCGGCGATTTCGCCGGCATTTT
>CAYIKS010000022.1:0-6469 GCA_964364125.1 uncultured Candidatus Saccharibacteria bacterium | reverse complement strand
TTTCCGTCTGTCTTTTTATCTCATAATCAATCGCCTCCTCCACCGCTCGAAAAGAATTAAGATTTTTAATCTCTACCTTTGTGCCTAATTCTTTATCTTTTGAAACGCTGACATTCGCTTCAACCCTCATTTGTCCTTTTTCCATATCCGCATCGGAAATTCCCAGATAACGCAAAATTAACTGAAGTTCTTTGGCAAAAGCCACCGCTTCTTCGCCGTTTCTAATCACTGGCTCGGTAACCAATTCCATTAAAGGCACGCCAGCTCTATTAAAATCAACCAAAGATGACTTGCCGTCCGGCGAATGAATGAGCCGAGCAGTGTCTTCCTCTAAATGAATCCTACGAATTTTTACGCTATTTAACTCGCCGCTGAGCGCGAGCGGTTTGTCATACTGTGAAATCTGATAACCCTTGGGCAAATCCGGATAAAAATAATTTTTTCGGTCAAATTTGGAAATTTCGGGAATTTCGGAATTCAGAGCCAAGCCCAATTTTAAAACCGACTCAACGGCTTTTTTATTAATAGTCGGAAGCGTTCCCGGATGACCTAGACAAACCGGACAGACATTGATATTGGGGTGCTTTTCATCAGAGTTATTTAAACAACCGCAAAACATCTTAGTTCGTGTCTTAAGCTCAATATGTATTTCTAAACCGATTGTGGGTTGATAATGCACGGGATACCTAAATTTTAATTTTTGATTTTTAAATTTTAAACTAATCCGCCACCTCTATCCCCATACTTCTTGCCGTGCCCATAATTATTTTCTCGGCCGCTTCAATATCATTGGCGTTTAAATCCGCCATTTTCTTTTCGGCGATTTCTCTGATTTGCGCTTTACTGACTTTGCCGACTTTGTTTTTCAGCGGGTCGCCTGAGCCCTTTTCAATACCAGCGGCTTTTCTCAATAAATCAGAAGCCGGCGGCGTTTTTAATTTAAAATCAAAAGTCCGGTCCTCGTAAACAGTGATTTCAACGGGAATGATACTGCCAGCCATATCTTTGCTGGCTTCATTAAATTGCTGGCAAAACTGGGCGATGTTAACGCCATGCTGTCCCAAAGCCGGACCAACAGGAGGAGCGGGATTTGCCGCTCCGGCGGGAATCTGAAGTTTTAAGGTTGTTTTGATGGGCTTCATATCTTTTGTACTTGTAGCGAATCCAGTTCCACTGCCGTTTCTCTTCCGAAAATCGGAACCATTATTTTAACTTTGCCGTGTTCTTGGTCGACTTCCGCGATTTTTCCGTCATAGTCCTTAAACGGCCCGTCAACAATTTTAACCGCTTCTCCTACTTTGTACTCAATCTTTAATTTCGGTTCTTCGCCTCTTATTCGCGCCATCAAAAAATCAACCTCTTCTTTAGATAACGGCGTCGGCTCCGTCGTGTCGGCGCCGACAAATCCCATTACTTGCGGAGTGTTTCTGACCACATACCAAGAATCGTCGCTCATAAGCATATCAACCAAAACGTAGCCGGGATAAAGTTTTTCTTCTACCGTTTTGCGCTTGCCGTTTTTTATCCTGATTTTTTTTTCCTTAGGAACGATAACGTTAAAAATTTTATCGCGCATTTCCAAGGAATCAACTCTTTGTTTTAAATAACGCGCCACCGCGTCTTCATAACCGGAATAAGTGTGAACCGCGTACCAATGCCGCTCGCCGCGGCCTTTAAGGATGGGCTTTTGTTTGGAAGAATTTTCCGCTTTAGTTTTTGCCATTTTTATATCACGAATTTCTCCAATAAGTAAACAAAAATCGAGTCCAGAAGCCCAAGATAAATCGCCACTGTCAATGACAATCCGATGACAATTAAAGTCAGCCGGATTGTTTCCTTGCGGGTCGGCCAATTGACCCGGCGGAATTCCTGAATTGATTCGTAAAGATAAGATTTAAATCTGTCTAACATAATAAGGGGAATTCTATCGTATTACTTCTTATATATCAAGGTTTTTTACCATTGTCGCCCGGCTTTGAATAAAGTGCTTTCGCGGTTCAACTTGTTCGCCCATTAAAATATCGAACATCCGGTCGGCCTCTTTGGCGTCTTCAACCGTTATCAACTTCAGCGTTCTTTTCTCCGAATCCATTGTGGTTTCCCATAACTGGTCAGGATTCATTTCGCCCAAACCCTTGTAGCGTTGAATGTTCGGATTTTTGAATCTTTTTAAAGTCTGTTCTTTTTCTAAATCAGAATAAGCATAAGCTATTTCCTTGCCGCTTTGAATTCTGTACAGCGGCGGCTGGGCAATGTAAAGATTGCTGTTTTCAATCACCGGCAGGAAATGGCGGTAAAACAAAGTGAGAAGCAGTGTCCGAATATGCGAGCCGTCGACGTCGGCGTCGGTCATAATGATAATTTTATGATAGCGAAGCTTTGAAATATCGAATTCGCCACCGATAGCCGTGCCGATCGCCACTATCAAAGCCCTGATTTCTTTATTGAGAAGCATTTTGTCAATGCGGGATTTTTCAACGTTTAAAATCTTCCCTCGCAAAGGCAAAATCGCCTGAAAGCGACGGTCGCGAGCGCCTTTAGCCGAGCCGCCGGCGCTGTCGCCTTCCACTATAAATAATTCCGATTCCTCGGGATTCCGGCTTGAACAATCCGCCAGTTTCCCGGGCAGAGTAAGACCATCAAGCGCGCCTTTGCGAAGCACGGTTTCTTTGGCGGCTTTGGCGGCTTTTCTGGCTTTGGCGGTTAATAGGCATTTTTCCGTAATCGCCCGGGCGTCATTGGAATTTTTCTCCAAAAATTCCTTAAGCGTTTCGGCCACCACCGCTTCAACCGCGGTTCGCACTCCGGGATTGCCGAGCCGCGCCTTGGTTTGGCCTTCAAATTGCGGCTCGCGAAGTTTCACCGAGATAACGGCAACCAATCCTTCGCGTACGTCGTCGCCGGTCAAATTATCCTCTGATTCTTTAAGATACCTCTGACTGCGGGCATAATCATTGATGGTGCGCGTCAAAGCGGAACGAAGACCGGTCAAATGCGTCCCGCCGTCAGGGGTGTAAATGTTATTGGCGAAACTCAATTCCCGCGTTTCAATGTCCTGGATGTAAGTGAAAGCGGCTTCAACGTCTGTGTCCTCGTAATTTTTGTGGGCGTAAAAAACTTCTTTATGGAGCGATTGTTCTAATTGAGTAAGATAATTAATGAATGAAAGCAGTCCGCCTTCAAAATAAAAAGCGTAGTAAAAAGGCGCGGCTTCTCTTTCGTCAATAATTTCAATCCTGATTCCTTTAGTTAGAAACGCCTGTTGGCGCAAATGGTCCAGAATTCTCTTCCGGTCAAATTCAATTTTCGGAAAAACTTCAGGGTCAGCGTCAAAAATAACTTTTGTGCCGTTCATATCGCACTTACCTTCTTTTCTGACCTTCGCTTTGGGCTCGCCGCGCTGATATTCTTGAATGTAAAGATTGTTGTCGCGGCAAACTTCCACCCGCATCCACTTTGATAAAGCATTAACAACCGAAACGCCGACGCCGTGAAGCCCGCCGGCGACTTTATACGACTGGCCGCCGAATTTTCCGCCGGCGTGCAAAGTGCACATCACTGTCTCCAGCGCGGATTTTTTCGTTTGGGGATGAATATCAACCGGAATGCCGCGGCCGTCGTCGGTCACCGCAATGCGGTTATTTTTTAATAATTCAACTTTAATATTCTTAGCGTATCCTCCCATTGCTTCGTCAATGCAATTATCAACTACTTCCCAAACCAAATGGTGCAGTCCGTCAACGCCGGTGCCGCCGATATACATTCCCGGCCTTTTTCTAACCGGCTCCAAACCTTCCAAGACGTAAATATCCTTAGCTTCGTAGGAGTTGTTGTTTGCCGGCGTTTCAATATCCTTTTCGGGTTTATCCATCGGCTTTTTCGCCGATTTTTTGATTATTTTTTTCGCCATAACAATAAAATATACCCGCTTTGGGTATATCTATTATATCAGAATTTATATAGGAAAACAAGCGTTTTAATCTTAAATTGCCTATATTTTCCCGCTGATTTCTCGTCTTTAAAGTTATCCACAGGGGGCATTGACAATAAGTAAACGCCTGCTATTATTAAATTAATCACTACGAAAGAGACCCTTGTGGGGTTCCGTCCCCGCCGGGGGCTTTTTCTTTTTGAAATCTTTCAAGAATCCGTCGTTTGTCATTAATGTACGCGATTTTTGCTCCAGTCCGCTTGAGAAGAATTGAGCATCTTTTCTCGTTATTAGGAGATACTATTGCAAGCAATTTTTGTTTTTCTTGTAGAAATTTAATTAATCCGGCATAATCTCCGTCGCTTGCGATAATAATCGCTTTATCAAATTTATTTTCATAGGCGTCGCTAGTCGCCTGTAATACTAAATCAGCGTCGCAGTTCCCTTTCGGTTTTCCATCTCCGTCGTAGACTACCTCCTTAAATATAAGAGTGAATCCTGATTCCTGTAAATACTTATAAAGTTCTTTATATTTTGGTATAAGCCCAATAAACAAATAAGCTGACTTTACACCGTATTTTTCAGATAACCATATTCTAAATCTTTTGTAATTAAGATTCCATCCTAAACTCGCAACGCCTTTATATAAATTTGCTCCGTCAATATACGCAAAATTATTTTCTTTTGGAATCATATATTTATATTCCTAATTCCCTATTTCGATTTTCATTTTTTGCCGCTTTTGCCTCTTTGTAATACGGCACTGTGATTAAAGGCACGTCTGGTTTTTTGTTATTTAATAAATCATCAATAGTTAATATCTGAATTTTGGGAAATTTTATAAATCTACTCGCCGGGTTTGCCAATTCATTGAACAATTCCATAGAATTGTTCAATGAATTAATCTCCCCTTATGGTGAGTCATATCGAACCATTTTTGCTGGGCAAGAGATTTTAAATTTTAAGGCGAGTTTTCTATCCCGTAGTGTCTCGCCAGAAAATCATATCTTTCCTTACCCCCATATCTTTTACACTCTAAAATTGCTGATTTTATTTTTTCTAAACCACCTCCTGAACTTTCTAAAATTCCAATAATCCACTTTTCGCTTGTATTTTTCCCTCCAGACAAATAAGCCATTATTGACTTTTTAATATACCTTTTTCCTGCTTCTTGAAGTGAAATACCTCTAGCCATAATTTATAAAAATTCGTTAATTCGGCCTTTTAATATAGATTCGGGGTTCATATAAATTACATTCTTATTCAAGTATTATTATCTAAATTTATTTTGAAATTTTTCTATCCAGGAACAGATACCGTTACAGCCAAAACGACTAGAGGGTGGATTTGTATTGTCAATTATTACTCGAGCTCTTTTCAGTAACTCTGGGATTATCTCCGCCTTAATAGGAATTTTGACAACATAAGTAGTAAAAGTGAGCCTGAATTCGTTATGTAAGTCTAATTCCTCTTTTGGTTCGCAGTAGATTAATGAGAGTTTAGAAATTGGCTTAATTCCCTGAAGCGGTAGCGCATAGGCATATGCGTTAAGCTGAACTTCATACTGTGGGTATAAACTATCCTGTTTTTCGGTAAATTTAGCTGTTTTGTAATCCACAATATGATGCCCTCCATCTATCAATTCAAATACATCGTCTGGTTCACCAGTAAGAATCCATCCATACGCAGGAAGAGGGACATTAATCCTAGAAAAATTAACTGGTCTTTTTATATTTTCTAAATTTAACCAATCCGGTTTACACTCTCTCTCCGAGAAAGATCGTCTTGTGCTCTTTTTTGATAAGCTGTCTAAAGTGTTAAAAATACCTGGAAATATAGATGGAGGTTTCCCTAGATGGCGTTCCAGCCAAAAACAACGAGGACAGAAAGTTTCTGAGGCTAATTGTCCTAAGTCTTTGCCGCTTATTATTTTGGTTGAATCCTGTTTGGGCATAAATTTATTCGCCTAATTTTTTGTTGGCAAAAGAATTTATAAATCACTGGCATTCTGCCAACGCCTATTAAATTCTTTAATCAAGGTATTCCTTATATCTTTTCCGTATTTATCCTCAACCACGACGATTAAAGATTCTTTATTACCTAAATCTTTAAGACCTTGTCCAATTATTAAAAAAGAATTTTTGGTAAGAATATACCTGTCATGAATCTCATTTTTGGTTATTATTTTTAATTCAACCCTTGATCCATATTCAGTTTTAAAATCTCTAATTATTTGTTGAACGCTATGTTTTTTCTCGCCACCGCCCATTTGAGATGTTAAAAATTTAATATTTTTATGGTATTTTAACATGGCCTCAATCACGTTAAATGTAGAAATCCCATAGTAGGGGTCACATATTTGCAATGTGCTTTTTGGAATACTTTTAATTAACGACTCAAGGGTATTTTTCGCCTGTAGAGGCTTTGATGGTCTTACGTATAAGACAGAAATAGGTTCATTCTTTTTTAAAGATTTTAGGCATGTTTCCCCGGGTTGACTAATTTTATAGCCCTCATCCCTTTGCCCTTTAATAATTT
>CAYIKS010000021.1:0-6890 GCA_964364125.1 uncultured Candidatus Saccharibacteria bacterium | reverse complement strand
GGTAGGGTGGGAATCGGGACTTCAACTCCAGCCAGTTTATTAGATGTCGCTGGCATAGTCCAGTTGAGGGGTTTCAGCACCAGCACCACAGGATTGTATGTGGATGGCAGCGGCAATGTGGGAATAGGGACGACGACGCCAAGTGAAAAATTAGAGATAGTTGGAAATATTAAGGTAGGCAGCACTAATAAGATTTATTTTGGTGATACAAGTCATTATATTGACCAATCACCATCTACCGCATTAAGATTTATCTCGTATTCCGGAGATTATTCTTTTGGTAAGGTAACTGATACGGTTAAAAGTGTGTCTATAATTGGAAGTTCTGGCAATGTCGGCATCGGGACTTCAACGCCCTCCAGTTTATTAGATGTCGCTGGCATAGTCCAGTTGAGAGGTTTCAGCACCAGCACCACAGGATTATATGTGGATGGCAGCGGCAATGTGGGCATCGGGACCACGACGCCGCGGATGGCATTGGATGTAAAAGGGATAATGGGCATTACCGATGGAACCATCTATACTCAACTCCAGCCAGTTGCTGCCGATGGTTTTACCTATTTAGTAAATATTTCAAATCACGGCTTATCTTTTGGGACTAATAATGCTTGGTCAAGAATGGTTATTTCAAATACCGGCAATGTCGGCATCGGGACGTCGGTTCCTGATTCAAGAGTCCAAATCACCGGAGGCGGGCTCTGCGTGGGAAGCGATGCCAACTGCAACACTGACAACAATACCGAAGGAGTTGTTTACTCATCCGCTACCGCTATGACCATCTACGACGTGGCTGAGATGTATCCAACCAAAGATGTCACTATCCAACCGGCAGAAATAGTGGCTCTGGATAGAGAACGCGGGGTTTTTGTAAAACGAGCAGAAGGAACGAGCGGGGAAAAGCTCCTTGGCGTAATCTCAACTCAACCAGCCGTGCTTCTCGGAGGATTTGCTGGAACCCAGTTCAAAGAAGAGCACCAAGTGGCCGTGGCCCTTTCTGGGCGAGTACCGGTGAAGGTGAATTTAGAGGGAGGCGAGATTAAAATTGGCGATGCGCTAACTGTTTCTTCAAAGCCCGGCGTGGCAATGAAAGCCAACGAGCCGGGAGTTACTATTGGTCTGGCTTTGGAAGATTTTTCAGGTAGCGCCACAACAGATAAAATTCAGATGTTTGTAAATCTCGGTTTCTCGCTTGGCGCTATTGACAGCGGCGGTGGTTTGTCCAACACCAGCTCAAGTCAGCCGGAGTCAGGCAGCGGCAACGTTCTTGATAATTTCACCAATGCCGTAAAGAGTGCTTTGGAGAAGCTCGGACTATTTATATCCGAAGGCGTTGCCAAAGTTACAGAGCTTGTTGCTGATAAAATCACCACGAAAGAATTATGCGTGGAAGATGTTTGTATCAATAAAGAGCAGTTAAAGGGGTTATTGGAGAAAACTGGGCAGGGCGTGAATCCGCCTCCGCAAATTGAACCCGCGGTTGAACCTGAACCCGCGGTTGAACCAACGCCGGAACCAGAACCTGAAGTAGAGCCAGCGCCGGAACCAGCATCGGAACCGGCAGCCGAGCCGGAGCCTGCGCCAACAGAAATAATTGAACCCGCGCCGACTGAATAAAATATGGAAGAACAACCAATTAAAATAAAAATTATCAAAGAGGACAAACCGGAAGAAGGCGAAAAAGAAACAAAATGGGAAAAAATCGGCCGAATTTGCCTCTATCTTTTGGCGGCTTTGACGCCGGTATTTTTCTTGCCCTTGACGATTGCGCCGGTGGAAATCAATAAGCAGATTTTCGCCGGGCTTCTAATTTTAATCGCTCTTATCTGTTATTTAATTAATTCTTTTGAAAAAGGAAAGATTATCTATCCAAAATCGTTATTAAGTTCGGCCGTAATTATTCTTTTGGCGGTTTTTGGGGCAAGCGCGGTTTTTTCCAAAGCAAAAGTTGTCAGTTTGTATGGGAATCTTGTTCAGTCAGACAGCTTGATGAGTTTTATAATTTATGGCTTGGCTTTCTTTTTGGCGGCGGTGTTTTATAGGACAGATGGGACTAATAAAGCAGCTCGGATTCATAAGATTGGTTTTTATTTTTTTATCAGTTTGGCGATTGTTGCCGTTTTTGGCCTGCTTCAGCTCTTTGGCAAGTTTATTTTGCCTTGGGATTTCACAAAGCAAGCCGGTTTTAATCCGCTCGGAACAATTTTAAGTTTAGGGATTTATTTGGCTTTTGGATTGACAATGGCGCTCGCGGTTTTGTTTGGTGGGGGAAGGGCGGACGGAATAAAAAAAATAGGACTGATAGGTTTAGGTTTATTGATTATTTTTGAATTAATTATCTTAAATAATTCTTCGCTTTGGCTGGTTTTGGCTTTTTCGGCTCTTCTTTTAGCGGCTTATAATTTTGTTATGATTAATAAGTTAAATCCGGCTTTAGTAATTATTATCGGTCTCTTTTTGTTTTTGGGCTTTGTCGGTCAGTCGCTTCCGGCGTTAACAAGTTTGCCGATTGAAGTTAGACCAAATTTATCAACTACTTTTGAAATAATAAGGGGGGGGTTCGGTTTCCCGCGATTTTTAATCGGCAAGGGTCCGGCCGCTTTTGGATATGATTACGCGCTTTATCGACCGATTGAGTTAAACTATACAAATCTTTGGTCATTCCGTTTTAATCAGGGTTTCAGTTTTTTAACCACGCTTTTAGCGACCGCGGGAATTTTAGGAATTTTGGCGATTTTGTTTTTAATTTTTTGTTTTATAAGAGAGCTCAGATTGATGGAAAGGATAAGTCTAATCGGAGGGCTGGGAATAATCTTTTTATTGCTTAATTGGTTATTTGCTCCTAATTTTTTTACTCAATCGCTTTTTATCTTTGTGGGGTTGGGTTTAATTACTGCTTTGACATCGCCGGTTAAAGAAATTTCTTTAGCCGAGCTTCCAAGGCGAAAGGTTTTTATTATTTTTATTCTTTTGATTGTTTTAGTCGCCGTTAGTTTTGCTTCAATTTTTAATCTTGGCAAAAAATATTTGGGGGCTGTTTATTACGAAAGAGGACTTCGCGACAGCCAAGCGGGCGATTTAAATAAGGCCTTAATTCAGGTAAATAAAGCCAGGGGGTTGGATTCCCGGCAGGACCAATATTTGCGAACCTTTAGTCAACTTTTAATTTTAAGAGCAGAAGGGCTTGCTCGCCAGGGGCCGTCAATGCCAGAAGCCCAATCAGAGCTTCAAAATACCGCGGCTTTAGCCATAGAGACCGCTTTGCAAGCCGTCAAAATTAATGAGCTTGATTCTTTAAACTGGAGCAATTTAGGCAATATCTATGAAAGAATAATCCCCATTGCCCAAGGAGCCGATGTTTTTGCCGAAGAAAATTATAAGAAAGCCGCGGAGCTTGACCCTAAAAACCCGCAAGAACCGGTAAATATTTCCAGAAGTCTTTTATTAACCGCTGATTTAATCGGTTCCGCCAATAGTAATCTCCGGCAAGAAAAACTAAATAAAGCCAAAAGCTATTTAGAAAAATCAATTACTCTTAAAAGCGATTATGCGCCGGCTCATTTTCTTTTTGCCGCGATTGCGATGCGAGAAGGAAAAACCCAAGAAGCCATCCAGAAATTAGAACTGACCAAACAGTTAGCGCCTTTTGATACCGGTTTGAGCTTTCAATTGGGAGTGGTTTATTATCAAAATAATCAATTGGAAAAAGCCAGATTAGAATTTGAAAGAGCGGTCGGAATTAATCCTGATTATTCCAATGCCCGCTACTTTTTGGGCTTGATTTACGACCGGTTCGGCAATAAAGCGGCGGCATTAGAACAGTTTGAGAAAATCGCGATTTTGAATCCCGAAAATCAAGAAGTAAAGAAAATTCTTAATAATTTAAACGAGGGTAGGTCGGCGTTAGAAGATATTGTCCCGCCGGCTCAACCGCCGACTGAACGGCTGGAAGAGCCGGTGCAAGAGATAAAAAGATGAACGGAGTAAAAATAGGGTTGATAACGATAGGGCTAATGAGTCTTCCCCTATTAGCGTTGGCTTCCACAACCGATGGGACAATAGATTCTACTTATAAGTATGCTTGGTCCGAGAACATCGGCTGGGTGAATTTTGGAACAGCCGCTGGCAACGTTCATATTACCGATTCCGCCTTGACCGGCTACGCTTGGAGCGAAAATTACGGCTGGATAAATTTAAATCCTTCAACCAGCGGCGTAAAAAACAACGGCGAAGGAGCGCTTTCCGGCCAGGCTTGGGGAGAAAATTTGGGCTGGATAAATTTTAGCGGCGTCGGTATTGATTATAACGGCAATTTTTCCGGTTCGGCTTCCGGAACCGTCAGCGGCCGAGTCAGTTTTGACTGCGCCAATTGCCAAGTCAAAACCGATTGGCGGCCGGCTTGCAATAACAGCGTTGATGACGATAGCGACGGCAAAATTGATTATCCAAATGACCCGGGATGTAATTCCGCCGGAGACGGAAGCGAAGGCAGCGACGTTCACAGTGGCGGCGCCGGCGGGAGCGGCGGCGGATTTATGCCGGAAGTTTATCCGTCGTTTAAAGCCGAACCGACAATTACAAAACTGATAGCGGCCCTGCCGCAGGCGCTTGAAACAATCCTTCAATTTTTTAAACCAGAATTGCCTCCGGTCAAACCCTCTGAAATTTCCATTAAAGAATTAATTCCCAAAGAAACGCCTTTGACTTTTCGGGGCAAATGGCAATTATTAACTTACACTTTAGAGAATCTACCATTTATAAAATTTACTTTAGCTCCCTTACCAAAAGAATTTAGAGCTTTAGCTCAAAAATTTCCGACGCTTAAAAAAACTTTTGAAGAAACCGGTGTTGCCCGATTAATTGATGTTGAAAGATTAAAACCGATAAAATTAACCTTGCCGGGATTAACAGAAAGCCTCCGGCCCTACGGGCCGATAGGCCCGGAGGGTCAAGGCGTGCCGGTTGCCCGATTATCGCCAGCGATTAAAAAGCAACTACCGTCAGAAATTGTTTTTGCCAAAACCGGCGGCCAGCTGATTGATTTTGACATTGCTTTGTCTGTTACGGAAAAAGGCAAACCGCAACAGAAAATTGCCACAATTTCCGGCAAATCGTTGCAGTTAGCGGTAAAGCCGGACAAGCCGGTTAAGAGCGTTAAGGGTTATGTCGTCTTTAAGTCAAAGGCGAGCCGGCCGACTTCCTTAGAACTTCCGCTCAATTCCTTGCTTGCCTCTTTAATTTTCGCTAACCCGGTTTTTGCGCACCCTCAAGAAAAACCGGTTAGGGTTGAAGAAAAGCTGGTTTTGCTGGAATTTGAATATACTGACCCTGACGCTGACGGAATTTATACCGCTGAAATCCAAACACCCGTGATTGAAGGCGAATACGAGATTATCACGGTAATGGATTTTGAAGACCTGGAGCTGGGCAAAAAAGAGATTAGATTGATTGTCGTGGTGGACCCGGAGGGGTATCTTTATGAAAAGGACGGCGATAAAGAGACCCGCATCCCCGGCGCTATTGTCTCTCTTTTTTGGCTGAACCCAGAAACCAAACAATACGAGCTTTGGCCGGCAAAAGAATATCAGCAGGAAAATCCGCAAATCACCGATGCCACTGGCAAGTATTCATTTTTGGTGCCGGAAGGCTCTTATTATCTTAAAGTTGAAGCGCCGGCTTATCTTATTTATGATGGCAAACCGTTCCAGGTTAAAGAAGGCAGCGGCATTCATATCAATATTGAACTCAAGACCAAATACTGGTGGCTAAAGGTCGTTGACTGGAAAATAATTCTCTTGATTTTGTTTGCTTTTCTCTTGTTGTATAATTTTTATCGTGATAAATTAAGGGAGAGACAGACAATTAAATAAAAAAAGATTGAGATATGGAAGAAAATCAATCAAAAAAAGCGATTCTTGGCCTAATTATTTTAATTTTGTTGCTAACTGCCTTTTTCTTCGTTTCTAAATATTTTTCTCTTCAAAAAGAATTAAAGGAAACGAAAACGCTTTTAGAAGCTCAAAAGATTAATGAGAAAACTTTAGAGTTTGCTAAGTTTTTTACCGAGAAGGTATTAAAAGCCGAAAAAGAAGTTGATTTTGAAACCCGATTAAAATTAGAGAATGCCGTTAGAAATTTAAATGATGAAGAAATTTTATCCCAATGGCAAAAATTTACCGAATCTCAGACCGAGATTGAAGCCCAAAATAATGTAAAAGATTTATTGGAGATGCTCGTCAATAAGATTAAAATTCAGTAGTTGGACTAATTTTTTGTTCTTTGGTATAGTAAAAACAGCACTAACTTAATAAAAGAAAGGAGGAATAAATAGTGAAGAAAAAACTGGGAGTTTTGGTAGTTGACGATAATGAACGAAACCGGAAATTATTAGAGATGATACTGAGGTACGAAGGCCATACGGTTATCATGGCGGAGGACGGCGAAATCGCGATGAATATGCTCAAAGGTAACACCTACGACCTTGTGATGACTGACCTCGAGATGCCAAAGGTGAACGGCATTGAACTAACAAAGTTTATCAAGAAATATTTCCCCGCAACAAAGGTCATAATGGTCACGGGCTATCACGACATAAAACCTTCAGAAATCGCCGCTGACCGGCTAATTAAAAAACCGTTCAGTACAGGAGAGATTCGGGAGACCATAAAAGAACTGTTCAATAAATAAACGTTATGGGGCGTTGACTATCAACGCCCCGAATTTTTTGTTATAATTTATCCGATGGAAACGATTTTCTTGATAATTATTTTGTTGTTTATCGTCGGCGGATTCGCCGCGGTTTTTCTGATTCTGCAAAACCGTTTAAAATCTCCCAAATCCGACGAGCAGGCGCTTCTGATGCTGCAGGAACAGCTGAAAGAAATCCGCGGCAC
>CAYIKS010000020.1:3408-7356 GCA_964364125.1 uncultured Candidatus Saccharibacteria bacterium | reverse complement strand
TAAATAGCAAAAATTACAATGAAAATTAAAACAGCAGTTATTTCGTTGCTTTTTATTCCATTTTTGGTTTTTGCCCAAAATGGAGCAACATTACCCAGTGCCGGACTTACACCCGAAAGCCCTTTTTATTTTATTGATAAGCTGGGCGAAGCCCTGCGAGAGTTCTTTACTTTCAGCCCAGAAGGTAAAGCTCGCCTTCAAATTGCTTTTGCCGCCGAGCGAGTAGCCGAAATTAAAATTGTTCTGGAAACAAAAGGCGTGGACGCCAAAGGATTAGAAGTTGCCGAAGCACGACTACGAGAACATCTTGGAGAGGCGGCAGAAATCGTTATCAAACAAAAGGGCAAAGGCAAAGATGTTTCTGCCCTCGCCAAAGAGCTAAACGATGACTTCGCAGAACCAAAATCTGCACTCGCTGACAGCTTCAAATCTGAAAAGAAGGCATTAGAAGCAAGAGAAGATGAGCTTGAAAAACAAATGAAAGCCGCCGCGAAAGCTGGAGATACTGTCAAAACAGAAGCCCTCGCTCAAGAACTCGGACAGGTTAAAGCTCAACTGGAGCTTTTGGAACTCAAAGAAGAAGAACTTGAAGATGATTTAGACGAGGAAGAAGAAAAGCTGGAAGAAGAAATGAGTGCTCAACAAAAAGCTGAAGAAGCTATCCGAGAAGCTGAAGAAGAAAAAGCTGAAATGATTGAAGAAGCACAAGAAGAAGGCGTGGAGCTACCCGCAAATGCCTTTGCCGAGTTTGATGGTTTGCTCGCACAAGCAAAAGGTGCATTGCAAGCAGGAAATTTTGCTGAAGCCAAAAACCTTGCCAAACGAGCAGAAAAATCTCTTGACCAGATTGAGAAAACCATAGAGGAGTTAGAGAAGAAACAAGAAAAGAAAGAAGAAGCCGAGGAAGCCATAAAGGAAGCAGAGGAAGAAAAACAAGAGGTATTGAATGAAGCGAGGAAGGAAGGGGTTGAAGTGCCGCCCACCGCATTTGTTAAATTTGACCGACTATTGGCTCAAGCGAAAGAATTGTTTGCAAAGGAAAATTATCAAGGAGCAAAGCAGTTAGCTGAACAAGCAGAAGACGCCCTTGAAGATGTTGAGAGACTTGACTAAACTTTAAAATCAATTTCGGTGTTTATTATCGCCGGCGGGCTTTTGACAAATATCCCAAAACGCGATATTCTCATTTTAGTTTTAGAAAATTAAAAATTAAATTAAAGGAGGGTGAAATGAAAAAGGCGGGGGCAGTTGTCTGTTGGTTTCTAATTCTGGGGTCGCTGTTTGCTTTTATCTTCTTTTCCGTCTCTCCTTACAAGATTGCCAGATATGAAAGAGAGGGAAAACACGAAAGTTTTGGAAGCATGTATCCGACTCTAAAAATTGGCGATTTGATTGTCGCCAAAGAAGTTAAACTAAAAAGAACGACAGAAATCAAAGAAGGAACGATTGTCGTTATTGAGGACAAGGACTACGAAAGAAGAGTTATCCACCGGGTTGTTTCCGTTGGGGAAGAAATTATCACAAAGGGGGACTTCAGCCGGTACCCGGACCCCCCGACGCCAATTTCCCGGATAAAAGGGGTCTATCTTTTTAAAATCCCGACGTCGGCTGTCCATTTGGAAATAATTTTCCCCATTTTTTCCTTTTTCCAAATGGAGATTAAAAGTTTTCCGCTCGGCTTCTACTTCGCTGTTGTTTTGCTTCTCGGTTTGGTTTTGGGCAGGATTAAAAACTTTGCGCCGCGCGGCAAATAACCCCGCGGCCTTTTTTCATTCAAAGCTTTTAAAGTTTTGTTGAATGGAAAAATGCTATAATATAATTATGAAAAAGGTCGCTAATCAATCTCAAGTTTTTTGATTATGAAGGGTTATATCATTAACATTGAAAAAGAAACGGAGGAGAATGAAAATTTCCGGAAAGTTTTATACACCGCCAAAAACAGCCAGCTGGTGGTAATGAGTATCGGCGTTGGCGAAGAAATCGGCGAAGAGGTTCATGAAAGTGTTGACCAGTTTTTTAGATTTGAAAAGGGGACGGGAAAGATTGTGATTGACGGCAACGAATACGATGTTTCCGACGGCTTTGCGGCGATTGTGCCGGCCGGCGCCAAACATAATTGCATCAACACTTCGGAAACCGAAGCGCTCAAACTTTATACCATTTATTCTCCGCCGAATCATCGCGATGGCGTGATTCATAAAACCAAAGCCGAAGCGGCGGCGGACGACGAACATTTTGACGCTAAAACCACGGAATAATGGACATTCTTTCTCACGGACTTTGGACCGGAGCCGCTTCTAAATTCGCCAATATAAAAATAAAAAAGCCGCTGAATATCCGGCTGGCGGTTTTTTGGGGGATTTTCCCTGACTTGCTTTCCTTCGCTTTGCCGTTTGTCTGGCTGGCTTACGGCCTGGCTTTCGGCGGATTGAGTTTTTCCGATTTGCCGCGGCCGGACACAACCGAACCGGCACCGTCAGATACGCTGCCAATTTTTCGCCTCACTTCGTTATTTTACAATCTCAGCCACAGCGCGATTGTTTTTGCGGTTATTTTCGGGATTGTTTATTTTATCTTGCGCCGACCGGTTTGGGAAATGAGCGCCTGGCTTCTTCATGTCTTGATAGACATCCCGACGCATTCTTACCGTTTTTACCCGACGCCGTTTTTATGGCCGCTCTCGGAATGGAAATTCGACGGCTTATCCTGGGCAACACCGTGGTTTTTAATACTCAATTACTCGGCGATTATTATTGTTTATTTTTTGCTCCGCAGAAAAACACTTCAGCAATAAAATATCCCTTGGATATTTGCTAATGTAAATCTTGGCGAGCTCCTCAATAAACAACAATTGATTATGAGGAGGGGCAGTATCCCAATCATCTTTCTCAACGCTGAAAATCATCACTTCTGGTTCTGCCGCCATTCCCATTGCGAGCATAATCCAAAATATGAAAATTATGCCCATCAAAATACCTTATCTGGGTTTTTTAAGTTATAGATTTTATTTTCGATAAAAAAACAGAATGATTTAAAATAAAAGACCCGACAGTTAACTGTCGGGTCTTGTCTTATTTTTTGAGACGTTTCAACGCTTCGTCCAAAAGCGTTTCGGAGTCGCCATTCGGTACAACCACATCCGGCGTGATTCCCGCCTTGTCCAAGGGCTTCCCGCCAAGGAGGACCTCGGCCGTAGTCAATGAAAAAAAATTTCCATTGTCGGACAACGCAAAAACAGCTTGAATCTTTCCTTTGCCGTAAGTTTTTGTTCCGTTGGAAATGACTCTGGCTCCCCAATTTTGAAGAACACCGGCGACAATCTCCGCTGCCGAGGCTGTTTCCTGATTCACAAGTATCATGATTTTCCAGCGAGAAAACCTGCCGCGATTCCAACTCACATAAATGGTATGTTCTTTAAAGTCAGCTCGACGACTGATAGTCGTGATGATGGGAATGCCGGCTTCAGGCGCGAAATTATTCAGAAGATCAATCGCCAGTCGCAATAATCCTCCGGAATTGCTGCGAAGGTCAAGAATCAGGGCCTCGGCGCCGCCCTTTTCAAACTCCATCAAGAATCTTAAAATTTCTTTCTCCAGTATCTCTCCCTCACTCTTTGATTCTCCAAAGGAATTGATTCTCAAATAGCCGAGCTTGGAGTCGGGATTAAAATAAGCAATCACGCTGTTCTTAATATCATCCGGAGATTCATTGACGTTATTTTTTGTCCCAAAATGAACGTGGGCTTCGCTGAAGCAACTCTCAATGACAATGTTTTCGGAGAAGGCCTTTCTGAAGATGCATTCGTGGATGGCGGAAAATTCTTCGGCGCTCGGTTTATACAAAGAGCGTTCCGCAATGGTGTTAAGAATGACAAAATACTCAAAAACCTTTTGCTCTATCCCCAAGGAATCTTCTTTCAATTCTTCAGCCAATGCCCCGCTGACCCCG
>CAYIKS010000020.1:0-3308 GCA_964364125.1 uncultured Candidatus Saccharibacteria bacterium | reverse complement strand
TATGATGCTGATAACCCTTCTGCCAAACATAGACATTCACCTCCTTTATTATTTAAAAATCAAGGTTCAATCTAAGTTTAGGATAATTATTCCCGTCTAATCTGTCAACTCTTGACTTGTCCGCCTCAAAAGTGTTAAAATAAATTAAAGAACTTTTAAAAAATTTAAAAGGGAGGAGTGCGATGGAAAAATTTAATTTTGAAGAATGGAGAAGGTTGGCGGAGGAAAACCCCGCGGCGTTTGAAGAAAAAAGGAAAAAAGTCATTGAGGATTTTATTTCTTCATTTCCGCCGGAAAAACAAAAACGCCTCTGGGAGATGCAACTTCTTATTGACGCGGAAAGACAGATGAGTAAAACACCGCTTGAGGCCTGCCAAAGAATAATGGACATATTAACGGAAAGCGCGTATAAAAAAGGCGGGTTATTGGATATGTCCAGATATTTAACCGAATTGGAGCTTAGACTTCGGATGGCAAATAATTATCTTCAGGTTTTGAAAAAGGAAGGAGGTTAGGGATGACAAGAGTTGTTTGCAGCCAATGCGGCAATCTCCTTGAGGGATTAAATCCTTATTGTTTGCACTGCGGAACCAGAATTGTTTGTATTTTCTGCGGCAGTAAACAGGTTTCTAAAGCGATTACGACCAGCCGTTTTGCCGTTCCGGTCTGCGGCTGCTGCCGAGAAAAACTTGAGCGGTACTTCATTTTCTTTTGTCTCAACTGTAGAATGCTCGCTGTCGGCCGCTGGGAAAATCTTAAAGAAGAAGACCCTGCTCTTTACGAATATCTGAGGCCGTTTAAAACTGAAGGCGAATGGTCCAAAACTTTTGGATTATTTAGCTTTACCCGATGTTATTCGTGTGTCGGCGTCAGTCCGACAGAAGAATTGCCTACAGGAAGTTTTAAGAATCGCTTGAATTGAAAGCTGGGCATCCCGACTTGTTGGGGATGCCCGTTTTTGGTAAAATATAAGCGTAAACAAAGGTCGGCTGGTTAAACCCTTATTATTTTATTTTGCGATATGCAATTAAACCCTAAAGCCCTTGGCTTGGCATCGGCGATTATTTGCGGCGCTTTCTGGTTTCTGGCGATTGGCTTTTCGTTGCTTACCGGCATTGGCGAGATGACCGTAACTACCTGGGGCTCGTGGCATCCGTTCTTCAGTTATTCGTGGGCCGGTATGATTGTCGTGGTTATTGAAAACTTGATTGCCGGTTTTATCGGCGGCTGGATTTTCGCCTGGCTGTATAATAAACTTCTGCCGAAAACGATTTAATTTCTCTAAAATTATAAAAGATAAACTATTCCGATATACTTAAGTATATCGGAATAGTTTGATTTTGTTTTTATAGTCCGCGATATTGTTAAAGGAAATTTTTTTATTTACGGGTTTGACTTTAACATTCTATCTGATATTCTATTTAAGAATTAACAACAAAAGGTCGAAAATTATTGAGAAAATAAATATGAAAAAATATTTAATTGTTCTCGGCGGAGCGGTTTTAGTGGCGTCAGGATTGGTGATAATGAACTCGGTTCAGGCGGAAGAAGCGGCCGGAGGAGTGTCGCCGATTATCAAAGACATTGCCGAAGGAGAACTGCGGCAGAGTTTGTCTATTTACGAAATCCGCGGCCGAATTGTCTGCCAGGCGCTAGGAGTCTGTCCGCCGGATAAATTCTCCACCGAAGTTCTGATTAAAGCCGCCAAAGCGACCGAAGTCGGTAGCGATTATCTGAAGGTGTCAATTTTCGGTTATATTTATAAAATTAATATCTCTGGTTCAAGATTAGTCCGCCATTACTGGGGGGCTTCTGAAATTGACGAATTTTCCGTGGGCGATATTGTCAATGTTTTCGGCTATCTGGATGCCAGCGACAATTATCTGGTTCACGCCCAAACCGTCAGAAACGTTTCCGTTCAAAAGATACACAACACATTCAAGGGAGTGATTGAAAGCATTGACGCTACCAGCACCACTTTTGTTCTTCAAACCGAAGAAAGGGGCAATCAGACCGTAAAAGTTAGCGCTGACACAAAAATTATCAAATCAGTGCCGGTTGTCTGCATTCAAGCGCCTTGTCCGCCTCAAGAAACAACCGGTTCTTTCGCTAATTTGCAGGTTGGAATGAGAGTGATTGTTCGCGGTCTTTGGGATAAAACCCTTTCTCTGATTCAGGCAAGAGTCATTATCATCGGCGGAGAGAACGCGGTTCGGCCGTTCTTCCAGAAAGAATTGAAGATAGTACCAAAACTTGAAGCTAAGATAGAAAAGTTCACCGAAAAACTGGAAACCAAAATAGAGAAAAAAGCCGGAGAAAGCGCTGAAGCAATCAGAGCCAAAATAGAAGAAATACAGAAAAAAATCGCGGAGATTTTGAAACAAATCGGACAAACAGCCACGACAACACAGTAAAAAATTAACAACAAACCTGCCCGCCATCTGCGGGCAGGTTTGTTTATAATGGGCTTGTTTTTTATTTTTATTTAGTTAAAATATCTAACAATGTTCAAAAAATACAAGAATTTGATAATTTTGGCCGCTATTGCGGCGCTGCTTATTTCCGGCGTCTTGCTCTTTAAATCGCAAAACATCGGCACGCAAACGCTCTGGAACATCAGCCGCGGCGGGCAATGGCTTTTCCCCTTGGTGACCGTCGGCGCCCTTTTAGACAGCATCAATCCCTGCGCTTTTTCCATATTGCTTCTGACAATCGCTTTCCTTTTTACTTTAGGCAAAACGCGTTCAGGCGTTCTGAAAATCGGCGGCCTCTACATTTTCGGGCTTTTTCTGACTTACATCCTCATCGGTTTGGGGATTCTTCAGACGCTTCAATTATTTAACACGCCCCGCTTTATGGCGAAAGTCGGCGCGTCGCTCTTGATTGTCCTGGGCGGCATCAATTTAATAAACAGATATTTTCCTTCTTTTCCGATTAAACTTCGGATTCCTCAAAGCGCCCACCGCTCAATGGCTAAATTAATGGATAAGGCCTCAATCCCCAGCGCTTTTTTTCTTGGCGTTCTTGTCGCTCTCTGCGAATTTCCCTGCACCGGCGGACCCTATCTGATGATTCTGGGGCTTCTCCACGACAAAGCGCAGTTTTTAAACGGAGCCGCGTATCTTTTATGGTACAATGTTGTCTTCGTCCTGCCCTTAATTATTATCCTGCTTATCGCCGGCAATAAAGCCCTGCTTGAGAAAGCGCAGGAATGGAAAACGGCGAACAGCGCCCGGATGCGCCTGATTAGCGGCGCGGCAATGGTAATTCTGGGAATAATAATATTTTTACTGTAATATATGGGTATG
>CAYIKS010000019.1:0-7622 GCA_964364125.1 uncultured Candidatus Saccharibacteria bacterium | reverse complement strand
ATGAAAAATTTAAAGGAAATAATTAAAGAAGCGGAACAAAAAGGGGTTGCCATTGGGCATTTTAACATTTCCGAGTGCGCGGCTTTAAAAGGGATATTTGCCGCGGCCAAAGAATTAAATTTACCCGTTATCATCGGCGTTTCCGAGGGCGAAAGAGAATTCATCGGTGTGAAAAGAGCGGCATTGTTCGTAAAGAGATTGAAGGAAGAGTTCAATTTTCCTATTTTTATTAACGCCGACCACACAAAGTCGTTGGGAAAAATAAAAGAGGCGGTGGAAGCCGGATTTGACGCGGTAATGTTTGACGCTAGTGATTTGCCGCTTGAAGAAAATATTAAAAAAACAAAAGAGGTTGTTGATTATGTTAAAAGCGTATCCGCCAGCCGGCGTCCGCCAGTTGGCGGAGAAATTTTAGTGGAAGCGGAACTCGGCTACCTCCAAGGCAGTTCCATAATTCTATCGACGTCCGACGTCAATAAAATTAAAAAGGGGGATTTGACGAAACCAGAGGAGGCGGCTGCGTTTGTTAAAGAGACCGGCGTTGATTTATTGGCGCCTTCAGTCGGGAATCTTCACGGGATGTTCAAAAATTCTCCTAATCCGAATTTAGATATTGAAAGAGTTAAAGAGATTAAAAAGGCCCTTCAACAAAGCTCAGGGCAAGCTGTTCCTCTAGTGCTTCACGGCGGCTCCGGCATCCGCGACGAGGAATTTTTAAAAGCCATTGACGCCGGCATTTCCATAATTCACATCAATACCGAACTGCGCTTGGCTTGGCGTCGGGGTTTGGAAAAGGCCTTTAAAGAAAAACCGGATGAAATCGTACCGTATAAACTTTTACCGTCAGTAGTTGAAGAAATTAAAAAAATAACGTATAATAGATTAAAATTATTTAATAAATTGTAATATGGAATTAATCGCTCAAAAAAGAGAAATTTTCGGTAAAAAAGTTAAATCTCTGCGTCAACAGGGGCTTATTCCGGCCGAACTTTACGGCCACGGTTTTGAGAATTTTCATTTAACCGTGCCGACTAAGGAATTTTCCAAAACTTTCAAAGAAGCGGGAGAAAGCACAATTATAAAGTTAAAAGTTGGGGGCGAAGAATCGAACGATAAAAAAGAATTTAATGTTTTAATTCATGATACACAGAGAGACGCCTTGACGGACGAAATCACCCATATTGATTTTTATCAAGTGAGGATGGATGAAAAAATTACCGCCGCCGTTCCCTTGGAATTTGTCGGCGAGGCGTTAGCGGTGAAAGAAAAAGGCGGCATTTTGGTAAAAGCGTTGAAAGAAGTTGAAGTTGAGGCCTTGCCGGCTGATTTGCCTCATAATATTTCGGTTGACCTAAGCTCGCTGACAGACATCGGTTTCAGCATTTATGTGAAAGACCTTTCAGTGGGACCAAAAGTAAAAATTAAAGTGGAACCGGAAACCGTCGTTGCCACCGTCACCGAGCCAACCAAAGAGGAAGTAGTGGAAAAACCGATTAGCGTGGGAGAAGTGAAAGTGGAAGGCGAAGACAAGAAAGCCCCGACGTCCGCTGAAGGCAAGAGCGGGGAGAAGGAAAAAGCAGAATGAAGCCGCGCATTTTAATTGACGTAAAAAAAGGCGAACGGCGAATTAATCTTGACTTTAAAAAACGGCAGGATTTTTCTTCTGCCGGCTTTTTATTTTTTCTGAAATTGATTCTCATTTTGGCGGTCGGCTTTAATTTCACTTTGGGTTTGGCGCTCGCGCCGACCGGAAGCGACGCCCAAGCCGCCAACCAGTCAAACGAGGAAGAAAGAAAAATTCTTGAATCCCAATTGGCGGAATTGGAAAAACAAATCGCCGGTTACGAATCAACCATTGAACAATATCAAAAACAGGGTAAAACTCTTAAATCAGAAATAGACCGCCTCAACGCCCAGATAAAAAAACTCAATCTTCAGATAAAAGCCGTTAATCTCAACCTGGAAGGACTTGACCAGGAAATTAGCTCCACTCAATCCAAAATCGGCAAAACCGAAGATAACATTAATCTGCAAAAAGAAGAACTGTCTAAAATTTTAGAGAGTATTTACGAAAACGAGAAAAAGGGATTGATGTTCGTCCTGCTTGAAAATCCGGCCCTTTCCGATTTTTTCGGGAATTTGAATAATTTGCTTGCCGTTCAGGATAGTTTGAGAATCACTCTGGAAATGGTCGTCGCCTTGCGTGATGAATTGGTTGACCAGAAAGAAACATTGGGGCTGGAGCGGGCTGACGCGGCGGCGCTCAAGGCCTATCGCGACGCTCAAAAAGCCGGCGTCCAGAAAACGCAGAATGAAAAAAACGACTTGCTTAAAATCACTAAAGGCAAGGAATCGGAATACCAGAAAATTTTAACCGAAACCAAAAAAACCGCCGCTCAAATCAGGAGCCGCATTTACGAAATGCTCGGCGGAGGAGAAATGAATTTCGGCGACGCGTATAAATTCGCCAAGTTTGCGGCTGACGCTACTGGCGTGCGGGCGGCTTTAATTTTGGCGGTTTTGGATAAAGAATCGGCTTTAGGAAGAAACGTCGGAAGATGCGCCTACAAAGAGGCAATGCATCCGACGCGCGACATTCCGATATTTTTGGAAATCACCAAGGCCTTAAACATTAATCCCGATTCGGTCACCGTTTCTTGTCCTAATGCCGACGGCGCTTTCGGCGGGGCGATGGGTCCGGCCCAATTTATTCCCTCAACCTGGAAGATTTACGCTGAAAGGATTTCGGAAATCACCGGCTCAAATCCGGCTTCTCCTTGGCGAAACGCCGACGCTTTTGCGGCCACCGCTTTATATCTGAAAGACGCCGGCGCCGGAGGCGGTTCAACGTCTCAAGAAAGACAGGCAGCGGCAAGATATTATGCCGGCAGTCGCTGGCGCAGTTATCTTTGGACATACGGCGAAAGAGTGATATCCAAAGCCAGACAATTTCAGGAAGACATAGATATACTTAGCGGATAATTTACGCTTTAATTATTGGGTCTAATTCTCCGTTTAATATCTTTTCTATGTTGTGAAATTTTTTGCCAATCCGATGGTCGGTGATTCTGTCTTGGGGGAAATTGTAAGTGCGGATTTTTTCCGCGCGTTCGGCAGCGCCAATTTGCTCCTTGCGCAAAGCGCCAATTTTTATTTGCTCCTCAATTTGTTTTTGTTCATAAAGTTTGGCGCGCAACAAATTGAACGCCATTTCACGATTAGCATGCTGGGAGCGGCCCGCTTGAGAGGAGACTACCAAACCGGTCGACTTGTGGATGATTCTCACCGCGGTTTCAACTTTATTGACGTTTTGGCCGCCTGGACCCGATGAGCGGAAAAACGAAACTTCCAAATCAGAAGGATTGATTTGGATTTCTTTAGGTTCAACTTCTGGTATGACCGCCACCGAAGCGGTGGAAGTGTGAATGCGGCCGGCTTTTTCAGTTTTCGGAATTCGCTGGACCCGATGGACGCCGGATTCCTGTTTTAAATCCTCATAAACATTTTCTCCCTCGATCTCGGCCACTAGCGATTTGTATCCTTCGAGAGAAGTGTGATGAAAATCAACCAGAGTAAATTTCCATCCGCGACGAGCCGCATATTTCTGATACATTCTTGCCAAATCGCCGGCAAAAATCGCGGCTTCGTCGCCGCCCGCGCCAGCTCGGATTTCGAGAATAATTTTGTTAGAAATTTTTTCTGTCATATCACAAAATTGATTAACTTATTCGGAACAAAAACGATTTTCTTCGGCTTATCGGCAACGTATTTTTTTACCGCCTCAAGTTTCAGAGCGGATTTTGCCGCCTCTTCTTTGGAGATACCGACGGGCGCGGTAATTCTACCCCGCACCTTGCCATTGACTTGAATTATAAGTTCAAAAGTTTTTTCGGCGATAAGTTTGGGGTTGTATTTTGGCCATTTTTCTAAATGGATACTTTTGAAAGATTTAAGATTTAAGATTTCAGATTTCAGATTTTGCCAGAGTTCTTCAGTAAGATGCGGCGCAAAAGGAGTAAGAAGCTTTAGGAAAGATTGAAAGATTGAAAGATTGAAAGATTGCTGATTTTTTTCCATCTCATTGAACAGAATCATCAGGGCGCTGATGGCGGTGTTAAAGCGAAGATTTTCAATGTCTTCGGTAACTTTTTTGATGGTTTTATGAATTAGGTTGTTTAATTTTGAATTTTGAGTTGTATTTCTGATTTCTGATTTCTGATTTTTGATTTTGAGCGACAGCGAATAGATTCTTTCCAAAAATCTTTTTATGCCGAGGATTCCGGCGTCGCGGAAGTCGCCTCCCTGCTCAAAAGGAGCCAAGAACATTAAATACATCCTGAGTATGTCAGCGCCGAATTTTTTGATGTATTCGTCGGGCGTCACAACATTGCCTTTTGACTTTGACATTTTCGCGCCTTCTCTTATTAAAAGACCGTGAGCGCGGAATTTCGGGAAAGGTTCTTCAAAATGAAGTAAGCCCATATCGTGAAGCGCCATGGCGAGGAAGCGGACATAAAGAAGATGTAATACAGAATGTTCAGCTCCGCCGGTATAAAGATTAACCGGCAGCCATTTTTTTGTAAGCGTCGGATTCCACGGATTTTTTTTATCACGGACGCTCGGGTAACGCAGATAGTACCATGCTGAATCAAAAAAAGTGTCGGAAACGTCGGTTTCGCGCCGCGCTTTTTCGCCGCATTTGGGACATTTTGTTTCATAGAAAGATTTTACCGTCGCTAATGGAGATTTGTCTGCGCCTTTTGGTCTAAAGTTTTTAACAAAAGGCAGTTTAACCGGCAACTGATTTTCCGGCACCGAATACCAGCCGGGCATTTCTTTGCGTTCGCCCTTTTTATTTTCAGCGCATTCCTCGCAATAGATCATCGGAATCGGCGGTCCCCAATAACGTTGCCTTGAGAGCAGCCAGTCGCGAAGATGATAATTTACCGTTTTCTTGCCAAGTTTGTTTTTCTCCAACCATTTAGCTATTTCAATTCTTGCTTTCCCGGAAGTCATTCCGGTAAATTGACCGGAATTAACAAGAACTCCGTCATCTATAAAAGCTTTATCCAAAACCGGACAAATCGGCAGTTTATATTTTTGGGCAAACTCAAAATCCCTTTCATCGTGCGCTGGAACGGCCATAATCGCCCCGGTACCGTAACCTCTTAGGACATAATCAGCCACAAAAATAGGAACTTCTTTTTTGTTCGCCGGATTTACAGCCTTTATTCCTTTTAATTCAACACCGGTTTTTTCTCGTCCTTCGGCAATTCTCTCTTCGTCGGTTTTCTTTTTCGCTCTCTGAATATACGCTTCAACTTCTTTGATATTTGATATTTGATATTTGATATTTGAGATGATTCGGTGTTCTGGTGCCAGAACCATATAGGTCGCGCCGAATAAAGTGTCCGGCCGGGTAGTAAACACTTTAATTCTTAATTCTGAATTCTTAATTCTGAAATCTATTTCTGCGCCCCGAGATTGTCCTATCCATTCTCGCTGGGCGATTTTTACCCGCTCTGACCAATCAATTTTCTCCAGATTTTTCAAAAGTCGTTCGGCGTATTTAGTGATTTTGAAAAACCATTGTTCTAATTCTTTTTTTACAACTTCAGTTGAACAGCGTTCGCATTTTCCATTGATTACCTGTTCGTCCGCAAGAACGGTCTTACAGCCTGGACACCAGTTGACTTCGGCTTTTTTCCGGTAGGCGAGTCCGTTTTTAAACATCTGAACAAAAATCCATTGAGTCCATTTATAGTAATCCGGGTCGTAAGTTTCCAATTTTTCCTTCCAGGCAAAGCCATTGCCGGTTATTTCCAATTGTTTGTAAAAACGTTTCTCCGAAATTTTTGCCTGCTTTACCGGGTGGATGCCTGTTTTGATGGCGTAATTTTCCGAATGAATGCCGAAACCGTCCAATCCAATGGGTTCAAAAACGTCGTACCCTTGCATTCTTTTAAACCGGCCGTAAATATCGCTTCCGGTAAAAGCGTACATATTGCCGACATGGAGACCCTCGGCCGAAGGATAAGGAAACATCATCAGATTGTAGAACGGTTTTTTCGCGCGCTTTAAATCAGGCTCATAAATACTTTTCCGTTTCCAAATCTTCTGCCATTTTTTTTCGATTTTTTGAGGAAGATAACGCATACTCATTTTTAAAATTAAACCAAAATTTTCCACTTTTTTCAATCGGGATAAATAAAAACCCGTCCATCTCCGGACTTTGGATTTGGACGGGCTTAAATTTTTAGAAAATGTATTGAGAATTATTTCTTCTTGGCTCTTCGCACTTTCGTATGTTTTTGTATTTTCGTATGGGTCGCGGCTTTTTCTCTCCGGGCTTTGAATTTTTCCACCCGGCCGGCAACATCAATCAATTTGCCTTTGCCGGTATAAAACGGATGGCAAGCGCTGCAGATTTCAATCTGAATTTCGGGCTTGGTTGAGCCGACGGTAAAAGTATGACCGCAGGCGCATTTTACTTTGGCGTTTGGATAATATGTCGGGTGAATATCTTTCTTCATACGCCTCATTTTAGCATTGTTTTTAGGGGCTTGACAAGGGGTGGTCGAGGTTTATAATTATCCATATATGATAGGAGGTATGGGACAGTAAAAATTAAATAACGTTTAACTCTTTTCTGTTAATACATCCGCCTTTGGCTATAAGTTAAACTATGTAGTTAAAGGTGGGTGTGTTGTTTTTAATGATAGAGATGGAAAGTTGTTTGAAAATTTAAGCGAGTACAATAAATCAGAATTTTTTTAGTTGTCCCAAAATCGCCCGCGAGGGCGAGCCGCAGGCGAAGGCCGAGCGGCTGCGATTTTGAGCCCGCCAAAGTTTTTCTTCGGAAAAATTTAGGCGGGTCTAAATTTTGCAGCCACTCGCACTTCGCTTAACGAGCTCGTGCTCTTGGGCAAAATTTAAGAGAGTTTGATCCTAGCTCAGGATGAACGCTGGCGGCGTGGATAAGGCATGCAAGTCGTGCGGTCCCGACGGATCCCGCAAGGGGCTCGGCGGGACAGCGGCGAACGAGTTAGTAATACCTTGGTACATACCATAGAAACGAGGATAATCCCGCGAAAGCGGGACTAATACTCGATGGTCTCCGACCTCGCAAGAGCGTCGGGGTAAAGGAGCAATCCGTTCTATGATTGGCCTAGGTCCGATCAGCTAGTTGGCGAGGTAATGGCTCACCAAGGCTACGACCGGTAGGGGTGCTGAGAGGCAGTTCCCCAACGACGCAACTGAGACACGGTGCGTACACCTACGGGTGGCAGCAGTCGAGAATATTTCACAATGGGCGAAAGCCTGATGGAGCGACGCCGCGTGCGGGAAGAAGGTCTTCGGATTGTAAACCGCTTTTAACTGGGATAAAGTCGCAAGATTGATAGTACCAGTTGAATAAGGGGTTGCTAACTCTGTGCCAGCAGCAGCGGTAATACAGAGACCCCGAGCGTTATCCGGATTTATTGGGCGTAAAGAGCGGGTAGGAGGTTCGGTAAGTTCAATGTTAAATCTCCGAGCTTAACTTGGAGGCCGCATTGAATACTGCCGGACTAGAGGACGTTAGAGGCAGATGGAACAGCCGGTGTAGGGGTGAAATCCGTTGA
>CAYIKS010000018.1:0-8462 GCA_964364125.1 uncultured Candidatus Saccharibacteria bacterium | reverse complement strand
GTTCGATTCTGCTCACCCGCTCAGAAACTAATTACCCCCTATTTCGTTTTCTATGATAGATGGCGAAGAAAAATTAATACTTGACGCCATTTCGGGCGAGGCCTCGGCTTTTGGTTTACTCTACGACAAATATCAACCGCAGATTTATCGGTTTATTTATCTTAAAGTAAGCCATCGTGAGGAGGCCGAGGACCTCACCCATCAGGTGTTTTTCAAGGCCTGGCAGAACATCGGAAACTACCAAATGAAAGGCCTGCCATTTTCCAGCTGGCTCTACCGAATCGCCCGAAACGACGTGATAGACCATTATCGCACCAGAAAAGCGAATCTGGATATTGAAAGTGTTGATGAGCCGGCGGTTAAAGACCTCACCGAACAAAAAATTGATGACAACATAAAATTGGAATCCGTCAGAAAAGCGGTTCTCCAGCTCAACCATGAACAGCAGGATGTGATTCTTATGAGATTTGTGGAAGAGTTATCCTTCGGAGAAATCGCGAAAATAATGGACAAATCCAACGGCGCAGTAAGAATTTTGCAACACCGGGCAATAAGAAATTTAAAGAAAATATTGAATAATGAATAAGAATCTATTAAAAAATCTTGGAGCTCTAAAAAAAATCAAACCCGACGCCGAATACAGCAAGCGGTCGCGGCTTTTGATTTTGTCTGTCCAACCGCTAAAAGAGCCGGCATTGACGCCTGTTTTTAGAGCGCCGCGGTTCGGCTTTGTTTTCAAATTCGCAACAATTCCGGCGATTGCCATTGTTTTGATAATGATAATTTTTTGGGGAAGTTCTTATTTGGGCCAGCTCTTTACGCCGATTTTCTTTCCCCAAAAAGGCCTAACCGCCGAGGCGGAGGAATTGAATCACTCAATCCAGATAAAATTAAGTGAAATAAAATATTATTTGGAAACCCAATCAACAATTGACGCCGACACCGCCGCTACTTTACAGATTCAACTTCAAAAAATAACCGACGAGTTGGAGGAGGCAAACGCTCTAACCTCTCAGCTAAAACTTGAAGAATCTTTGGAAAAAATCAAAAGCGCTGAACAAATACTTTCTGCTATCAATGGTTTGATAAGATAATTCTAAAACAAAAAACCCGACCGCGGTCGGGTTTTTTCTGTTAGATATTATCTCTATTTTACCGCTTCCTTCAAGGCCTTGCCGGCGCGGAATTTCGGCTTTATTGACGCCGCAATTTGAATCTTCTCGCCGGTCTTCGGGTTAACGCCCATCCGGGCCGCTCTTTTAGCGACTCGAAAAGCGCCAAATCCAGTGATTGCCACTTCTTCTCCCTTGCTTAGAGTTTTTGTAATGGTATCAAAAACCGCCTCCACAGCTTCTGTCGCCTGTTTTTTAACCTCAATATTGGCGGCTTTCATTACTGCCTCTATTAATCCAACTTTATTCATAATTTATTCGTTATTCGGTGATTTATCGTGCTTCTCGACCTTTTAAGTTATTGATTAAATCATACCGAAAAAACCTAATCAAAACAAGCTCCTACGGTAAATTGTCAACTGTCGGTGGTTAAATGTCAATAGTCGGTTATCTGGCGTATTCGACCGCCCTTAACTCTCTGATAACGTTAACTTTTATCTCGCCGGGATATTTTAAGTCGGATTCTATTTTAGTAGCAATGTTTCTGGCTAATTGCAAAGCGCCGAAATCGTCAATTTTCTCCGGCACCACGAAAATCCGCAACTCCCGACCGGCGGAAACCGCGTAAGCGTTCTTTACGCCTTCAAATGAAGAAGCAATGGCTTCCAAATCTTCCAATCGTTTTATGTAATTTTCCAAAGAGTCCTGTCTGGCTCCGGGTCGGGCTGCGGACAAAGCGTCGGCTGCCGCCACAACGTAAGATTCGGGCGTTGAAAAAGGATATTCTTCGTGATGCGCTTCCATCGCTTTAATCACCCCCTCTTCAATTTCGTATTTCCTCAAAATCCTCTGGCCTAAATCAACGTGATTGCCGCCAACCTCGTGGTCAATCGCTTTTCCGATATCGTGAAGCAGGGCGCCTTTTTTGGCGATTTCCACGTTAATGCTTCCGCCGATTTCCGCAGCCATCATTCCCGCCAAATGCGCCGTCTCAACGGAATGCATCAAAACATTCTGGCCATAACTGGTCCTGAAATGAAGTTTGCCTAAAAGATGAATGATTTCTTTGGGAAGATTATAAATGCCGACTTCGTAAGCCGCCGCCTCTCCTTTTTCAATCATAAGTTTGCCGATTTCCTGCTTCGCTTCTTCAACTTTTTCTTCAATTTTTACCGGCTGGATGCGGCCGTCTTTAATTAGTTTATCCAACGCCAGCCGCGTGATTTCCCTCCTGAGCGGGTCAAACGAAGAGATAACAATGCTGTCAGGGGTCTCGTCGATTAACAACTCCGTTCCCGTAAGCCGCTCTAAAGTCCTTATGTTTCTACCCTCCCTGCCGATAATTTTTCCTTTCAAGTCCTCGTCCGGAAGATGGAAAACCGTAGTGGTTATCTCGGCCACGTGCGACCGGGCAAAACGTTGGATAGCGGTAGTTATAATTTCAATGCTCTTTTTTTCTATTTCCTCTTTTTTCTCTTTCTCCAGTTTTTGCAAAGTAGAAAGCAGTTCCTGACGATATTTTTCCTGGATATCTTTCAAAAGCCGGTCCCTAGCTTGGTCAGTAGTCATTCCGGCGATTCTCTCAATCTCCGACTCGGTTTTCTGTTTAAGTTCGTCTATTCGCGCTTTGGCGGATTTCAATTTCTCAATTTCATTATCAACGCGCTCGTTTTGGGACTTCAAATCAATCGCCTGTTTTTCAAGGAACTCTTCTTTTTTTAGGAGTCGCTCTTCTAAACGGTCAATTTGGCTTTTTCTTTCTCTTTCTTCTTTTTTTGCTTCTTCTAAGAGTTCAGCGGCTTTTTCTTGGGCCTCAAGGATGAGTTCTTTGGATTTACTCTTGGCTTCTTCAAGCTGCCGCCTGATTTTCTGCTCAATTGAGTTCGCTTGCCGAGCGGCAATCAGCTGCCGGACAAACCAGCCGACGATTATTCCTAAAGTAATTAACGCGCCCCAAAAAATTGGGTTTTGGTAAATCATAATAAAAATTTTTAGTAGTTATAGTTATCATTTGCGACAATTTAATTATATGGCTAAAATAAGATTATGTCAACAAAATCGGTTGTTTTAGTAATTTTAGATGGCTGGGGTATTGGCAAGCAGGACAGGTTAAACCCGATTTATGCGGCTGACCTTAAAAATATCGGCTATATTAAGGCGAATTTCCCAAGCGGGGCTCTGCAGGCCTCGGGCATTGCCGTTGGTCTGCCTTGGGGCGAAGAAGGCAACAGTGAAGTTGGCCACCTGTCAATGGGCAGCGGAAAAATCCTTTATCAGAATTATCCGAGAATCAGTTTGGCAATCCGCGACGCTAGTTTTTTCAAAAATGAAATTCTTAAAAAAGCCGCCGAACATGTCAGAAAAAATAACTCTTCGCTCAATCTCTTTGGGCTTCTAACCGAAGCTAACGTCCACGCTTCTTTGGAACATTTGGACGCCTTAATAAAATTCGCCGAGCAGGAAAAAATAAATTATAATCTCCATTTTATCACCGACGGCCGCGACAGCCCGCCTCAGTCAGCGCTTGAACTTCTATCTAAAATTCCTAAAGAAAAATTAGCAAGTATTGCCGGCAGATACTATGCCATGGACCGCGACAAGCGCTGGGACAGGACGCAAACCGCCTATAAAGTTCTAACCGGCGAAGGGCCGTTAATCGATGAACTTGAAAGCCACGTCAAAAAAACTTACGAAAGGGGGCTTAATGACGAATACGTGGAGCCGGCTTTAATCGGGCCTGAAAATCGCGGCGTCAAAGACGGCGATGCTCTTATTTTTTTTAATTTTCGCGAAGACCGGATGCGGCAGATTGTTGAAGCGTTCATTAACAAAAATTTCGACAAATTCCCTGTCAAATCATTTTCCAATTTATACATCGCCACAATGGTAAATTACGGTGAAAAATTTCAAACGCCGGTTATTTTCCAGACGGAAAAAATAACCAATCCTTTAAGCAAGGTCTTGGCCGATAACAATAAAAATCAGTTCAGAATCGCGGAAACCGAAAAATACGCCCATATCACCTACTTTTTCAACGCTCAAGAGGAAAAGCCGTTCAAGAATGAATATCGGGTTCTTGTCCCTTCAAGAAAAGTTCTTCGTTATGACGAATTTCCTGAAATGATGGCTAATGAAATTACCAATCGCGCGGTGGAGGCGATTGAAGAAAACGTTTATGATTTTGTTCTCATTAACTACGCCAATCCGGACATCATCGGCCATACGGGTAATTTTCAGGCCGGCATTCAGGCGGTTAAAATCATTGACGAACAAATGGCGAAAATCGTCAAAGCTGTCCTCGGACATAATGCTGTTTTAATTATCACCTCTGACCACGGAAATATTGAAAGAATGGTTAATCCCGTTACGGGCATGCCGGAAACAAAACACGACACAAGTTTAGTGCCGATTTATTTGGTGGCAAAAGAATACGAACGGCAAAGAAGCGAAGCGGAAATCCGTCAATCAGAAAGAGAAATCGTCGGCGTCCTCTCGGATATCGCGCCGACGATTTTGGAATTATTGAATATTCCTAAACCAAAAGAAATGACCGGACAAAGCTTGTTAAAATTTCTAATTACTAATTTCTAATATCTTAAGCATTCTTTCGTATTTCGCCAATCTCTCGGGCACGGACGGCGCGCCGGCTTTAATACCCCAAGCGCCGATTCCTACAGCCAAATCAGCGATAAAATCGTCCATTGTTTCGCCGCTCCGATGGCTGATAATCGCCTGCCAATTGTTTTCATAAGCCATTTTTACGACTTTCAAGGTTTCGGTTAAAGTGCCGATCTGGTTTGGTTTTATCAAAATCGCGTTGCCGGATTTTTGAGCAATGGCGGTTTTTAACCGTTCGGGATTGGTCGTTGTTAAATCATCAGTAATGATTAAAGTTTCGCGTCGGTTCTGCGTTAAGTTGTGCGTCAGTTTCGCGAAACTATCAAAATCCTCTTCATAAAAAGGGTCCTCTATGGATAAAATTCTGTATGCATCAATTAGCCTCAGATATAAATCCTTTAATTCGTCAGTTGAACACTCTTTGCCATCAATTAAATAATGCTCTTCCCTCTTGTAGAATTGCGTGGCCGCGGCATCCAGTCCAATCCGCAAAGGGTATCTATGTTTGACGATCAATTCCGCTAAAATTTCAATCGCTTCTTCGTTGTTTTTGAAAGGCGCGGAAAAGCCCGCCTCATCGCCCAAAACAACGTTTTCTTTGCCGAATTTATTCTCTAAAAATTCTTTTAGCCGACGATAAAACTCTTTGCCGACGCTTAAAGCGATGCCGGAATCTTCAACTTCGGGAATTACCTGAAACTCCTGAAAATCCAATTTTGACGCTGGGTTGGTGACGTGCGCCCCACCGTTGATGACGTTAAATATAGGTCGTGGAAGTTTTGAGTTTTGAGTTTTGAGTTTTGAGTTTTCTTTTATGTATTGAAAAAGTTCTTTATTTTCGCTTTTTGCTTTCAGCCGGCTGAATGCCAAAGTCAAAGCCAAAATTAAATTCCCGCCGAGATTGCTTTTATCCGGTGTCCCGTCAAGTGAAATTAAAAAATTATCAAAATCTTCCTGCGATTCAAATTCTTTTTCTAAAACCTTGCCTCTTATCTCTTCAAACTTTCCCAGCGCCTTTTTCGGCTCCAGAACAAACGCTTCGTGCGTGCCTCGGCTTTTGCCGGCCGGCACGCTGGCTGTCGCCGAAAAATTCCCGCTTTTTAATTCGGCTTCCAAGGTATCGTTGCCGCGAGAATCTGAGATAATTTTTAAATTAGCGTCGGTAAATCTCATTTTTATCGGTAAATCTCATTTTTAAATGTTTAATATTTAATTTTTAAATGTTTTTAAATATTTAAATTTTTAAATATTGAAGTCTCTATTCTTTTTCATAAAATCGTTTATAAACCTCCGGCGCATATTGTCTTAAAATTTCTTTGGTGGCATCAATTTTCTTAATATGCTTAAACTGCAAACCCCTTCGCGAACCGCCTTTCACTTTGTAGGCAAAACTCTGAATTAGTCGTGAACATTCGCTCGCTAAATTATTTAAATATTTAAATGTTTCAATATTTAAATATTCAGTATCAAAAGCCGCGTATAATTGCGAACGCACCTCGCCAGCCGAACCTTTGGCGATATAAAGGTAATTCAAAAATTCCTGCGTCGTTCCCCTTTCAAAACCTTCCGCAATATTGCTCATTACTGAAATTGCCGCGCGCTGAATCTGGTCTTTAAATCCTAAATCGCGGCAACCTTGAAATTCTTTATAAACACTTTTCACCAATTCTCTCGCTTTCTGCCAACAAATTAAATCTTCAAATTTTTCTATACTTGCCATAGAGGGAAATATAAATATTTAAATATAAAAATTGAAATGTCTTAAATTTTAAAATATTTGAATATTGGAATATCTTACAAATTCAAAAAATCAAAAGCGGCTAAATTATTTTGTTTTCAATCAAAAATTCTTTCACAATCTCAAAAATTTTCTGGTGACCGGCGGAGCTGGAATATTTATCTTTTAAATTCTCTATCTAAAGTGGCGTACATAACATCATCTCGCCATTTGTTCCAGCGAAAATGGGCTTCTCTCAGAAACCCTTCTTTTTTAAATCCTGATTTTTTTAAAACTCTTTGCGAAAATGGATTATCGGCAAAAACTCCAGCCCAAACACGGTGAAGTTTTAATTTTTTAAAAGCGAATTTTAACACTAAATTAACCGCTTCCGACATTATACCTTGACCTCTAAAATTTTTATTCAACCAATAACCGATTTCGGCGTTTTTATTATCCCATCGAACTTTATGAAGCCCGACGCAACCCAATAATTCCTTTGTTTTCCTGTCTTCAATTATCCAAACAAAATCCGTGCCTTTTTTGGTATTTTTAATACTGTTTTCTACAAACTTTCTCTCTTTTTTCATCGTCACCGGATAAGGTATTAAAGTATTTTTAAGTATTGTTTCATCGTTTTTGATAGTTAAGTATATCTTTCTAACATCATTTAATTTTAGCGGTCTTAAATTTATTCTTTCCCCTTGCAATTCTAAATCTTTTAATAAGACCTTAGGTTTATTTATTTTCATAAATATTCTATTTTCTTCATTTTTTCTCTTTTTCATAAATTTTCTGCGTGGTTTTAACCATCGTATCGGGATTTAACGATATACTCTCAATTCCTTGCTCCACCAAAAATTCCGCGAATTCCGGATAATCCGACGGCGCCTGGCCGCAGATTCCGATGTATTTTTTCTTGGCTTTACATCTTTTAATGACTTCGGAAATCAGTTTTTTAACTGATTCATCATTTTCGTTGGTAATGCCGCGAATCATCTCGTTTCCGTCGCGGTCAATACCGACGGTAAGCTGTGTCAAATCATTTGAGCCGATGCTCATTCCGTCAAAAATCTTCAAAAATTCGTCGGCTAAAATAACATTGGAAGGGATTTCGCACATCACGTAAGTTTTTAGCTTTGAGCTTTTAGTTTTTAGCTTTGAGTTTATTATTTCCAAAACCTTTTTGCCTTCTTTAGGGGTCCGGCAAAACGGCACCATCACTTCTATATTATCCAAGCCCATTTCTTCGCGGACTTTTTTGATGGCTTTTAATTCCAAAATAAACGCTGCTGCGAAATTCGGATGATAATACCGCGATGCCCCACGCCAGCCAATCATCGGATTTTCTTCCAGCGGCTCATAAAGTTCGCCGCCGATTAACGTCTTGTACTCATTGGTCTTAAAATCGGAAAAACGCACGATTACCGGCTTTGGATAAAACGCCGCTCCGATTTTAGCGATACCGTAAGCGAGTTTATCTACGTAAAATTGAGTTTTATCTTTGTAGCCCGCTGTCTTCCCATCAATAATTTTTTTAAGTTTTGGAGATAATTTTTTGTAGTTAATCAGCGCGTTCGGATGAATCCCGATGTCTCCGGCGATAATAAATTCCTCTCTCGCCAATCCCACACCGTCGTTAGGCAAAAACGACTTTTCAAAAGCCGTTTCCGAAGTGGCGATGTTCATCATTATTTTGGTTTTCGTCCGCCGACTGGCGGATTGGAATTTTTTAACGTCGTGCTCAATTATTTTGAACTTCAAAGCTCCCTCGTAAACAAACCCCTCGCTACCCGTGGTATCAACGGTGATGGTCTGGCCGGTTTTTATTTTTCTGGTGGCGTTTTCCGAGCCGACGATACAGGGAATTCCGAGCTCGCGCGACACAATCGCGGCGTGACTTGTCCGGCCCCCTTTATCCGTAATAATCGCCGAGGCGATTTTCATAATCGGCTCCCAGTCCGGGTCGGTCATATCGGTTATGAGTATTTCGCCTTTTTTGAACTGCCCGACGT
>CAYIKS010000017.1:0-8466 GCA_964364125.1 uncultured Candidatus Saccharibacteria bacterium | reverse complement strand
ATGACTATTATCCAACCCAACAAAAACAGCAAAAAAATAAATCTCTTTATTTTCGGGCTGACAATGACCACGGTGGTCGTTGCCGTCTGGGGAGTTTTTATTTACAATCAATTAATAAATCTGCGGCACGAACTGGTTAATCAGGAAAACAACCTTCAGAAAGCGGAAGTGATGAACGCGGAATTGAAAAATAATCTCTATCAACTGACTGATACAAAAAATCTTGAAACATCAGCCAATCAGAATAGTTTAGTTTTGGAAAAAAATCCGCAATATCTAAAAAACGAACCGCTAGTCGCTAGCCGCTAGTGGCTAGTTGCTAATATTATGCGATGGCGCATTCTAACCGTAATCATCGGCTTCGGTATTTTATATCTCGTTCTATTATCGAAACTTTACGATATTCAATTTAATAAATCCGCCTATTATTCGGCGCAGGCGGAAAGTCAAAATATTGCCAGCGGCCTGCTGAAAGCGACCAGAGGCAATATTTATTTTATTGATAAAAACAACAAATTAATCCAGGCGGTCCTTAACAAGGATTACGCCACGATTATTGCCGTACCCAAAGATATTCAAGAAAGCGCGCGGAGCTACGCGGAAAAATTAGCTCCGATTTTAAATCTTTCCGTTGAAGAACTGGAGGAAAAATTAAGCAAACCCGACGACTCTTACGAACTTCTAATTCAAAAAGCGACTTATGAACAGGTTTCGGAAATCAGAGAAATGGAACTTGAGGGAATTTACATAAAAAACGAATCTCTCCGGTTTTATCCCTTCGGCAGCTTAGCCAGCCATCTTTTGGGCTTCGTCGCGCCGGATGAAAACGACAAATTCTCGGGCCGCTACGGCGTTGAACTTTTTTTTAATGATTTGCTGGCAGGAAAATCCGGAGAAAGTAAGGGCGATAAAATTATCGGGCCGCAAGATGGGCAAAACGTTATTTTAACGATTGACCGAAACATTCAGGCGCAGGCCGAGGAAGTTCTGAAAAAATTAATAACCGAAAAAAGCGCGGAAGACGGGTCGGTGATTATTCAAGAGCCGTCAACCGGAAAAATTCTGGCAATGGCGTCTTTTCCGGATTTTAACCCGAACAATTATTCGCAATATGATTTGAAAAATTTTCTTAATCCAGCTGTGCAGGCGGTTTATGAACCCGGCTCGGTTTTTAAAGTGATTACGATGGCAGCCGGAATAGACAGCGGGAAAATCACTCCGGAAACCATCTACGTTGATACCGGCTCGGTTACTTATAACGGAAGAACTATAAAAAACTGGGACAATAAAGCCCATGGCAAACAGACGATGACCGGCGTCATTGAACAATCAATCAACACCGGCGCGGTTTTCGCCGAGCGGAAAACCGGACACGACATTTTTTACAATTATTTGCTCAAATTCGGATTGAACGAAAAAACCGGAATCAATCTGCCCGGAGAGTTAAAAGGGAATATCAACAATTTAAAGAAAAATCGGGACATCAACTTCGCCACCGCTTCTTTCGGCCAGGGCGTGTCCGTGACGCCGATTGGACTTATCACGGCTGTCTCGGCTCTCGCCAACGACGGGGTCTTGATGAAGCCGCTTATTACCTCCGACGAAAAGCCGCAAGTGCTCAGAAAGGTAATATCTTCGGAAACCGCCAAAGCCGTAACCCGGATGATGGTTTCCGCGGTTAAGAAAAACGTCATTGCGGATATTCCCAATTATTCGGTTGCCGGAAAAACCGGAACCGCTTTTATTCCGGATTTCGTAAAAGGCGGCTATACTGATGATGTTATAAACACTTACGCAGGTTTTGCCCCCGCCTCTCAACCGGAATTTACAATTCTGATAAAATTAACCAAACCGGCCGGCGCGCCGCTCGCCGGACAAACCGTTGTTCCGGCTTTCCGCGAACTGGCGGAATTTATTTTAAATTACTATAATATATCACCTGATAATCTATGAAATATACTTTATTAAACATTCTGAAATGGATATTGAAAAAATTAGCGCAGCTGACGATTTTGCGTTATCGGCCCGATGTTATCGCCATTACCGGCAGCGTCGGAAAAACCTCGGCAAAGGAGACGATTTACGCTGTACTTAAAAACTACAAGCGCGTCAGAAAATCCGGCGGCAATCTGAATAACGAGTTAGGAGTGCCGCTCACCATTATCGGCAACTGGCCCGAAGAAGAACTTAAACTTGTGAGCCGCAGCCAGCCAGCAGGAACAAAAAGAATTAAAAAACTCTTCTTCTGGCTCAAAGTGATTCTTTCCGGAACTCTTCAAGTTATTTTCCCCCAGCGTTCCGCGTACCCTCAAGTGTTGGTTTTGGAATACGGCGCCGACAAACCCGGGGACATTAGAAATCTTCTTGCCATTGCCAGACCGAAAATCGCCGTTATCACAAGCATCAGCGAGATTCCTGTTCATATAGAATTTTACAGCGGACCTGAAGCCGTTGTCAGAGAAAAAGGAAAACTGATTGAGCACCTGTTCGTCAACGACTTCGCGGTTTTGAATTTTGACGACCAAACAGTCATCGGACTGAAAGAAAGAACAAGAGCCACCCTTAAAACTTTTGGGTTTAACGACGGCGCGGATGTAAGAATCGCCAATTACGAAATCAAGCCTGACGGAATCGTTTTTAAACTGGAACATCAGGGCAATGTCGTGCCCGTATTTCTTAGAAACGTTTTCGGCAGAGCCCAGGCCTACGCCGCGATAATCGGCGTTTGCGTCGGACTGATTTACAACATCAATCTCGTTGAAATTTCCGAAGCGCTTTCCGCAAATTATCGGCCGGCCAAAGGAAGAATGAATCTGCTCGCTGGTATCAAAGATACTTTTATTATTGACGACACTTATAACGCTTCGCCCGCATCAATGCAAGCGGCTTTGGAAACATTGCGCGATTTGCCGGCTTCCCGCAAAATTGCGGTTTTAGGGGATATGCTGGAATTGGGAAAATATTCCATTGAAGCGCATCAATCAATCGGCAAACTAACGGCAAAAACAGCGGATGTTTTGATTACGGTTGGTCCGCGGGGGAAATTTATTGCTGAATCCGCCGCAGCCGAAGGAATGCCGAAAGACCATATTTTAACTTTTGACACTGCGGCTGAAGCGGCCAAAGAAGTTCAGGAGTTGATAAAACCAGGGGATTTGGTTTTAATTAAGGCGTCCCGAGCGATGGGATTGGAAAAAATAGTTGAGGAAATAAAGGAGATGTAATGCCCCTATCGTCTAGTGGCCCAGGACACGACGTTCTCAACGTTGAAACCGGGGTTCGATTCCCCGTGGGGGCATAAAACAAAACGGGCGGTACAATGTTAAACATCCTCAAAGATAAATATCTTCGCGCGGTTTTTGGACTCGGACTGCTGATTTTAGTCGTGGCTTTTTGTTTTGTTTATTTGAAAATAATAGACGTCCAAACGCCGCTGATAATTCACTTTGACGCTTACAAAGGCATTGATTTCATCGGCGGAAAGATGGATGTTTTCGGAATTTTAATTTTGGCTCTCGTTATAATTCTGATAAATCTTTTCTTGGCTGATTTTCTGTATCAACGTGAAAGATTTCTTTCCTATATTTTGGGTTTCGGGAGTTTGGGGCTTTCCGTCTTGATTTTAATCGCGGTAGCGGTTATTATTAACGTGAACTAAATAAGAATTTTTTATATGTTTGCCATTATTCAAACCGGCGGAAAGCAGTATAAGGTTTCCTCCGGTCAAAAAATAAAAGCGGAAAAACTCAACGCCGAAGGAGGCGCGAATTTCGTTTTTGATAAAGTTTTACTAATTGCTGACGGCGACAGCGTCAAAATCGGCGCGCCTTATGTTGAAGGCGCGAAAGTGGAAGCGAAAGTTTTAAAACAGGGAAGAGACAGAAAGAAAATAGTTTTCCGCTACCACTCCAAAACCCGCTATCGCAAGAAAAAAGGCCATAGGCAACATTTCACCGAAGTAGAAATCGGTAAAATAAATTTCTGATTTCTAAACGCGTCTTTCAAGCGCCTGCCCCAACGTTTCTTCGTCCGCAAATTCTATTTCTCCGCCGGTCGGAATCCCGCGACCAAGGCGGGTTATTTTTTTAACGAGACCTTCAAGCTCTTTGGCGATAATTGAAGCGTTAAGGTCGCCGTAAGTTGTCGGATTGGTCGCAATAATGATTTCTTCGGCTTGCCCTGAGCCTGTCGAAGGGCTGCCAAATTCTTTTTTGATAAAACTTTTCAGATTGTTAAGCCGCAATTTCTGGTCGCTTTCCAAGACGCCCGCTTTAGACAAATCGCCCAAAATCAGATATCTGCCCTTGAATTTTTTCGTGCGCTCCATAGAAATCAAATCCGTTTCTTTCTCAATAATCATTATGACGCCTTTTTGCCTTTGCGGGTCGCGGCAGATATCGCATAAATTTCCGCCGGCTGGCGGATTCGCGTGAACAAAAAAACACTCGGGGCAAATTTTCAGATATTTTAAATCCGCAATCGCGTTGGCGGTTTCCTCAATCTTATTTTTTCCTCCGGCAATCAGCTTAAAAGCCAGCCGCATCGCCTGACGCGGCCCGATTCCGGGCAATTGGGAAAAAATTTCCACAAACTTTTTTATTGAATCAGTCAGCATTAATGGACTTTATCTATCGTCCGAAAACTAACTTTCTCCGAATCAAATTTCAATTTGACCACTCCCAACGGCCCGTTGCGGTGTTTGGCAATAATGATCTCCGCCAAGTTTTCTTCTTCGGGCGAAATCTCCAGTTTGTCGCGGTCTTTCCTGTAGATAAACATCACCACATCGGCGTCCTGTTCCCAGGAACCCGTTTCACGCAGGTCGGCGAGTCGCGGAATTTTATGTTCTCTTTGTTCCACGCCGCGGGAAAGTTGGGAAACCGCCAAAACCGGAATGCTTAATTCCCGCGCCAAGGCCTTAAGGCTATGGCTTATTTCGGTAAACTGCTGAACGTAATTTTCCGAATTGGTCCGCGGTTGGATTAACTGAACATAATCAATAATCACCAGACCCAAGCCGTGTTCCGCCTGAAGCCGGCGCGCCATTGAACGAATCTGCAAAACGTTCGGCGAAGGAGTGTCGTCAATAAAAACCGGCGTTTTTGACAAACGGTCAAGCGCTTCCTGAATCATTTCAAATTCTATGTCATCGGTCAGCCGGCCGGTGCGCAACCGCCACAATGACACTTGCGATTCAGCGGCGATAATTCTGTCAACAATTTGCTCCCGCGACATCTCCAGCGAAAAAACCCCAACTGGCACGTTTTCTCTAGCAGCGGCATGACGGGCAATATCCAAGACCAAGCTTGTTTTGCCCAGCGACGGACGAGCCCCCAAAATTATCAAATCCGAACGCTGAAGCCCTGAAAGATAATTGTCAAGTTCTTCAAAGCCGGTAGACACTCCGCGCATTCTTTTTTCTCCTTGATGCAGTTTCTCAATCCGTTCGTAAGCGCTTTTGAGTTCGTCTTTCAGCAGGATGAAGTTTTGCGGCCGTGATTTTTGGGCGATGGAGAAAATTTTCTGCTCAATTTCATCCAGAAGGACTTCGGCGCTGTCTGGCGAGTCAAAAACTTTTTCGGTAATGTCTGCCGAAGCCGCAATTAAATCGCGCAGAACTTTTTTGTCGTGAATTATTTTTGCGTAATGAGTAATGTGAGCGGCGCTCGGCACGGAGTTGATGACTTCCGTCAGATAGCCCGAGCCGCCGACTTCCTGAAGTTGTTTCTGGTTTTTTAATTTTGAAGTGACGCTCAAAATGTCTATCGGCTCGTTTTTGGAATAAAGTTCCAGGATAGTCTCGTAAATTTTAGCATTACCCGGCTGATAAAAATCATCAGCCACAAGCAAATCCGCCACTTTAATAATGGCGTCTTTGTCCAACATCAGCGCTCCCAAAACCGAACGCTCGGCTTCAACGTCTTGCGGCGGTAATTTTAGGTCCATAAGCAGTGTCCTCTATTTTATATCCTAATGATTCTATTTTCTTTCTCAAGATGTCCGACTGAATAAACTGTTTATTAATTCTTAATTTCTCTCTTTTCTCCGCCAAATCCCTGATTTTTTGAGGAATTTTCAGCGGTTTGAGCTTAGCCAAGCCCAACCCAAGAATTTTATCAAATTTAAGAAGCGGTTGTTTTTTTGCTATCGCCGAAAGTCGACCGTCTCCGATTGTCTGCCAAACAATTGCCATCGCTTTCGGCGTATTTAAATCGTCGTTAATTGCGGCCAGAAACTCTTTTTCGTATTTTCTTATTTTCGTATTTTTTTCGCCTTTCGCAGTATTATTATTCTGGATTTCCCGATATTGGTCATACAAATTATCCAACGCGTTCTGCGCCGCTTTTAGCGATTGCCAAGTAAAGTTCAGTTTTGACCGGTAATGCGACGTTAAAACTAAATAGCGAAAGGCAAGAGGATTAAAATTTCTTTTCTCCAAATCCCGGAGCGTATAAAAATTACCGAGCGACTTTGACATTTTTTGATTGTTAACCAAAAGATGTTCGCCGTGAACCCAATGTCTGACAAATTTTTTGCCGGTGGCGGCTTCGGACTGGGCAATTTCATTTTCATGATGGGGGAATATTAAATCAACGCCGCCGGCGTGGATGTCCAAAGTTTCGCCGAGATGTTTCATGCTCATCGCCGAACACTCTATGTGCCAACCCGGCCGGCCGTCGCCAAAAGGACTTTTCCAAAACGGCTCATTCGGTTTCTTCGCCTGCTTCCATAAAACGAAGTCCTGCGCTTCGCTTTTATTATATTCGTCGGCTTCAATTCGGGCGCCGATTTTGATTTCTCTTTTCTTTAATCGCGAAAGTTTGCCGTAATTTTTAAATTTGGAAATGTCAAAATAAACCGAGCCGTCTTTGCCTTGATAAGCAAATCTTTTTTTAAGCAATTTTCCGACCAAAGCGATGATTTCCTTGATATGGGCGGTTGCTAGAGGATAAACCTCGGCTTTCTCAACATTTAATTTCTTGATGTCTTCAAAAAATATTTTGGCGAGCGGTCTGGTTATTTTAAAAATGTTTTTCTTTTCTTCTTGAGCTCGTTTGATAATTTTGTCGTCTATATCGGTAATGTTCATTATTTGTTTGACCTGATAACCGTTGTATTTAAGAGCCCGGCGCAGGATGTCCTCAAAGACGTAGGTTTTAAGATTGCCGAGATGGGCGAAATCGTAAACCGTGGGCCCGCAGGTGTACATACTGACTTTTTTATTTCTTAGGGGCTTAAAAACCTCTTTTTTGCGGGAAAAGGTGTTAAAAAGTTTGAACATTGCGTTAATTCTACCAATAAAATGTCGATTTCTGCAACTATTAACAAGCGATAAAGTATCTGCTTATTTTGTTAAAAATAAAAATTTTATCGATTAATATATAAGATTAATCACAGTGGGCGAAATAGACGACTTATAACAATTTATTCACGATCGTGAATAGATTATTATATCTTGACAGATATTACTTTAAGCTTATAATTAAAATTTGTAATGATTAGTATGCCCGAAGAAATTAAAAAAGAAAACGGAAAAGAAACTAATAAAGACGCAGAAGAAGACGCGGTGGCTAAGTGCCAAAAAGAGCGCGATGAATATCTGGACGGCTGGAAGCGGGCCAAGGCGGATTTGCTTAATTACAAAAAAGACGAAGCGAAAAGGTTTGAGTTTATGCTCAAGTTCGCCAACGAAGGAATGATTCGCGAACTTGTCTTGGTTTTGGATAGTTTTGATTTAGCGTTGAATTCATTAGAAAAAGAGGGCAAAGCAGAGAAGGGAATGTACCTGATAAGAGCGCAGTTTGAAGACATTTTAAAACAACACGGATTGGAGCGCGTCATTGTCTCCGTTGGCCAGCAGTTTGACCCGAATCTACAGGAAGCGATCGCTTCCGTCAAATCGGACAAACCTTCGGGAACGGTGATTGAAGAAGTGGAAAGGGGCTATATCCTTAATGGGAAACTAATTCGTCCAGCCCGCGTTAAAGTTTCAAAATAATATGGCGAAAATTTTAGGAATTGACTTAGGCACAACTAATTCGGCGATGGCGATTGTTGAAGGAGGCGAGCCGAAAATTTTGGAAAATCACGAAGGCAACCGCACCACACCTTCAATCGCGGCCGTTTCAAAATCAGGCGAACGTCTGGTCGGCTTGCTCGCGAAGAGACAAGCGGTAGTCAATCCGAAAAACACGATTTATTCCACCAAGCGTTTGATTGGCCGGAAATTTACCGATAAAGAAGTCCAGCATGACAAGGCGTGGCTGCCTTTTGACCTTCAGCAATCCGCCACTGCTGGCGTTGAAATCAAAATGGGCGACAAATGGTACAAGCCCGAAGAAATTTCCGCGATGATTTTGGCGAAACTCAAAGCCGACGCCGAGGCAAAATTAGGAGAAAAAATCGAAGAAGCGGTGATTACGGTGCCGGCTTATTTTGACGATTCCCAAAGGCAGGCGACAAAAA
>CAYIKS010000016.1:4512-9575 GCA_964364125.1 uncultured Candidatus Saccharibacteria bacterium | reverse complement strand
TTCGGGAATGGAATTGCCGTCCGGACTGAAAGTAATAACAACATCGCCTTTGATATACGGCAAAACCTCAGTATAAGCATGTCTGAATCCACGCTGTTTCTGAATATAAACAAAATAGCCGTTTTCTTTGGCCCATTCAATCGTGCCGTCTTTAGAGCCGCCGTCTAAAATAATAATCTGATCGCACCACTCTTTCTTTATGCGCGGCATAATCGTTTTCATGCCGTTTATCTCGTTTAGGGTAAGAACCAATAAAGTTGTTTTCATAGTATTTTTATTTTCAACTATTCTTGTAACTGTCTAAAAACCATTGATAAGTAATCTTTAATCCTTCCTCCAGCCCAACTTTATGTTCCCATCCTAACACCTTGATGAGAGATGTGTCCAATAATTTTTTCATAACGCCGTCCGGTTTTGACGAATCCCATTTAATCTCCCCTTGAAAGCCCGTGATTTCTTTTGTTTTATCAGCCAGCTCTTTTATGGAGAAATCTTCGCCGCTCCCTATGTTTATCAAATCAACATTAAAATCGCCGTTCATAAGAAAAATACATGCCTCTGCAAAATCGTCAATAAATAAAAATTCTCTTCTCGGATTACCGGTCCCCCAAAGAACAGGTTCTTTTTCGTTATTGATTTTGGCCTCGTGAAATTTCCGGATAATCGCCGAAAGAACGTGGGAATTTTCCACATCAAAAGCGTCGTCTGGCCCGTAAAGAGTCGCGGGAATGACTGAAATAAATTTCGTTCCGTATTGTTTATTGTAAGCCCTGCACATTTCAACGCCGGCAATTTTGGCAACGGCATATGCCTGATTTGTGGCTTCAACTTCACCGGTTAAAAAATATTCTTCTTTCATCGGCTGGGGTGAATTCTTGGGATAAATACAGGAGGCGCCGAAAAATAAAAGTTTTTTAACTCCATTCAAATAAGCGTTGTGAATAACATTATTTTGAACAATTAAGTTGTCGTAAATAAATTCCGCCGGATATTTGATATTCGCCTGAATACTGCCGCTTTTATAACTCGGTAAAAAAACGTAATTGGGCTTTTCTTTATGAAAAAAATCCGCCACCGCCTCCGCATCCATCAAATTCAATTCTTCTTTTGTTTTGATTATAACGTTAGCGTGGCCGAGATTTTTCAAGACCCGATTCAGCGCGGAAACGACCATTCCGCCATAACCAGCAATGTATATTTTTTCGTTTTTCTCCATAAATATAATTATTTGCCGCGTTTGTTTTTAATTTGTTTTTCGGCGATTTTTTCGTATACTGGCCGAATCTCTTTATTGCCGTGCCAAGAAACATAAACGTGCAAACCATTCTTGACACATTCTCCGCAAAACGGATGATGCCTCAATCTCTCTTCAATAATCTCGGACGGCGTGTCTAAATAAGAACCTATAGAAAATCTGTTTGAATCGTAAACCCCGCAACATAACTGCACTTGGCCGCGCCAATCAATTGTAAGCAAAGTGGACGGAAACAAACATTGTTCATTTTTAAACGCTTTCGCCTCTTCAACGGCATCTTTTATATTTAAAGCCAGCGCGGTTTCTATAAAATTTACTTCCGATTCCGGTAAAGTCCCTTCAATATATTTTTTCACTCCCTCAATCGGCATAAAATATGCCCAGTCCGCCCCAAATGAAAATCCCAAGGATTTTGCGAATTTTTCCATCGGTTCCACCTCATTCAAGTTATGGAGATATTTGTGATAATAAACAGTCGCGATTGCCGGCGAATTCGCCTTGCGCAAAGCCGAGATTAATTTAAGCATATTTTCCTTGACGGTTTCAATGTTTCCTCCTTTATGGGCGATTTCGTATGTCTTTTGGGTAAATCCGGAAAGAGAAATGGTGATTCCGCCTGGATTGGCGGAGACAAACTCGTCAAGATTAAGGGGAAGCAAATTTAGGTTAGTGCTTAATTTCGGCTTCAAGCCGTACGCGCGAATGGCTTTTACAAATTCAACGATTTGAGGATGAAGAAACGGCTCTGTCCAGTTATAAAGCGCCACGATGGCTCCGGGATGTTCCCGCTTAATTTTTTCTAATATCTTTTTAAAAACGTCCAAGCTCATCATCCCGATAGAATTCTTATTTTCAAAATAACCGTTGGGACAAGAAGGACATTTTAAATTACATGTTCCGACGATGTCTATAATCACGGTCTTCGAGACATATCTTGCGCGCAAAAAATTCTTGACCCGGCCGGGAATTATATTTTTAAGCCCTTTGGGGGTAAACGGTGAAATAGTTTTAAAAACTTTTTTTAAAAAACTCGCGTTATTCATTATTAAACGCTGACTTTAGCCGACTTGACCTTTTTGTTTAATTTTTTAATTATATCTATAATGGTAAAAATTATCCATCAAAGGAAAAAATGCATAGGTTGCGAGGTCTGCGTTTTAGTATGCCCCGATTTTTTTGAAATGGACTCCAAAGATAATCTGGCACGGCTGAAAAATTCAAAAGAAACAAAAGATTATTTTGAACTTGAAGTAGAAAACGTCGATTGCATCAAAGACGCCGCGGCGATGTGCCCGGTAAAAATTATTAAAATAAAGGATTAATAAAACGATTCGACCTTGATATATTCATCTTTAATATTGTTTCTCTTAAGCTCTTTCCATAAATCCGTAACAAATCCAACAGACCCGCAAATGAAATAATATTTTTTGTCCAGATTTTTAAGATATTTTTTAAGCAGCTCAACGTCAATCCGTTTGAATTCCTTGTTTTTAACTGTTGATATTGCCGCATTTTCTCGCGTAAAAAAATAAACGATTTTAAACTTATCCCAATTTTTTGCCATATCGTTCAATTCATTTAAAAACGCCGTTTCATCTTTTGTGTTATTGCTGTAAAAAAGAAAAATGTTTTTGTCGGCTCTTTTATTAAAATAATTTTTAATTACGCTGTAAAAAGGCGTGATGCCGATGCCGCCGGCCAAAAAAACGATATTTTCCATTTGGTTTTCAGGATAAAAATAACCTTGGGGGCTTTCGATTTTTACTTTTTCTCCAATTCTTAAATCATGTAAAGCGCCGGAAAATTTTCCGATTTTTTTGACGGTAATACCCAAAAAATCGTCCGCAGGAATACTGGAAATAGAATAAGGTTTGCCTTGATTGCTAACTCGATCGTCCAAAAAAAAGATACTAACGAATTGGCCTGGCGTAAACTGAAAAATTTTCCCTTTGACCGGCGAAAATTTAAGAGTAATTATATTATCGGCTTCGCTAATTCTATCTTTAAGGATAAATGTATTAATTTCTCGAGGATTCATATTTTCGAAGATAATCATTAATTGCTTCTCTTAGGGCGATATCGCCTAAAACCGAACAATGAAATTTTCTATCAGGCAGTCCGCCAAGACGCTCAAGAATCTGCTGGGGTTTTAAATGCATCGCTTTTTTTATATCCATACCGCCGTTTTCCGTGATCATAACCGACATCATTGAAGTTGAAGCGATGGCACTTGCGCAGCCAAAAGTCCGCCATTTGCATTCTTTTATTTTCTGGCTTTCGGCGTCAACTTTTATCCAAACCGTCATCATGTCTCCGCATGCCGGATCTCCGGCGGTCCCGGTGCCGTCGGCTTCATAATGCGTATCGTCCAAAAGTACGTTTCTGGGGTTAAAAAAGTGGTCTCTGACTATTTCGCTGTAAATCCAAGATTCTTCCTTATATTTATCGCGAGAAATAACATCGCCTTTTATTTTTTTTATTTTTTCATTCTTCATAATTTTCGTAATTTAATTGAAGAAATTGTCCTTAATTTATAAACTATTTTAGGAAGAATTTTTAATACATAATCAATTTCCTTTTTTGTCGTTTTTCTGCCTAATGTAAATCTTAAACTTCCGTGAGCGAGTTCCGGCAGAAGTCCGGTTGCCAAAAGAACATGCGATGGGTCTAAACTGTCGGAAGTGCAAGCGGAACCGGTTGAAACAAAAATTCCCTCTTTATCCAACATCAGCATCAATGACTCTCCTTCAACGCCGCCGATTGAAACATTAACGTTGTTTGGAAGCCTTTTTATTGGATGACCATTAAGCCGCGAATTAAAAATTTCTTTTAAAATTCTTTTTATAAAATAACCCCTTAATTTTTTAAGGCGCCGGCTTTCTTTGGCTCTAAGTTTTTCCGCCAATTTTAATGCCTCAGCAAAACCTACAATCAAAGCCACGTTTTCCGTGCCAGCTCGCATACTATTTTCTTGTCCGCCGCCAACAATCAACGGTTCCAATTTTACATCTTTTGAAATATACAAACAACCCACACCTTTGGGGCCGTAAATTTTTGAGCCGTTTAAAGTCATTGCGTCAATGCCTAATTTTTTTACATTTAAATCCAGAGCGCCGGCCGCTTGGCAAGCATCGGTGTGAAAAACTGGCAATAATCCCTTTTTCCTGAATTTTCTGATAATTTTTGCAATTTCGGAAATCGGCTGGATAGTTCCTATTTCGTTATTGGCGTACATTATAGAAACCAAAATAGTGTCTTTTCTTAAAGATTTTTTAAGTTCCGACAATTTAATTATTCCTTTAGAATCAACATTTAAATAAGTAATTTTAAAACCTTCTCTCTCAAGTTTTTTTGCGGATTCCAAAACGGCTTTATGTTCTATTTTTGAAACGATAATGTGTTTTCCTTTATTTCTATAAGCCCTGGCGATTCCAAAAATCGCCAGATTGTCGGATTCGGTCCCGGAACCGGTAAAAATTATCTCTTTGGGCTCGGCTTTTAAAATAACGGCGATGTTCGCTCTGGCGTTTTCAATCGCCGCTTTCGCTTTTCTACCCATTAAATTAAGCGAAGACGGATTGCCGAAATTCCCCTTTAAATAAGGTGTCATCTTTTTAAGAATAATCGGGTCAATATAAGTTGTGGCAGCGTGGTCAAGATAAATTTTTTTCATAAATAAATTAATTTATATTCTTCTATAAAATTTTCCGCTATTTCTGGCCAGGAGAATTCGGTTTCAACAAGTTTTCTGCCCGCCTCGCCCATTTTTGCGGCTAAATCGGGATTGTTTAAAATTTTTAAAATCGCT
>CAYIKS010000016.1:3027-4412 GCA_964364125.1 uncultured Candidatus Saccharibacteria bacterium | reverse complement strand
TTAACGCCGTCAATATCAACTTCCTTATTAAGCGGAACGTCTAAATTGCCGGAGCCGTCAATGTTTGTCGTATAAACCGTTACCTCCGCTCCCTTCTTCACCAACCATTTATTTAATTCGTGAATGCTTTTAATCGGCCCGCCATATCTATAAGCCGGCAAATAAGTTGGGACAATGTGTAAAACTTTCATATTTCTATTCTTTTTCTCCAAACTAACGCAAAATGAATAATAATCAAAATTACCAATAATTTCACCAAACCCGCCCAAACCGGCGCGATCCAATCTTCGGTCCCTTTAATAATTTGAATCCAGAAAATAGCGTAAATGACCGCTCCGGATAAAGAATTATCGGACTTTCCGATAAATAAGTCAAAAATAAACCGGTAAAGAGCGCCAAAAAAGAGCATCCCAAAAATAATTCCCCACAAACCAAAATTCATATACCAATCCCCGACGATTGTCGGCCCAACTGTTGTTTGAAAATTATCAGACCTTATTATTCCATAAGCTCTTCCGAAATCATTACCACTGGCGTTAATAATCGGTTTGTCTTTCCAAATGAATCGCGGCGGCCCCAAACTGATAAAAAAATTAAACAAGCTTTTTCCATGTAAAAATTTATCGGTTTTTTCAAAAACGTTGAAAACGCTCTTTGATTGATTTAAGCGGCTTAAAGAACTATCAAAAGAAAATTGTCCAATGTCTTTAAATTCAACCTTGTTATCAATAACAGTATAAGAAAGTAAGAAATTTAATGAGTTATTGTAAAAATTAAGCGCAGGAATTAAAACAAAAAAAATAAAAAGTCCGATAACTAAAACAAGTTTAAAGTTTCTTTTATAAACATAGTGTCTAATTATCAAATAAATCATTATTGGAATAATGCTGTAAAATTTGCTCCCGGAAAAAAGCCCGTAAATAAATTCAACGACAAAAGCCGTCCAAGCCGCTATTTGCCATATTCTATATCTAAAATCATTATTTTTAAGAAGATAAAAATAGTAAGCAAAAGCAATGCCTAAAGCAGTCGGACCGAGCCAGTCAAGCAAGCCGATTAAACTGTAAAAAGAACTGCTGGTGAAAGTTTGGCTTTTTACTAAATGAAAATAGCCGCCGCCGAAAATTCTTACGGCTTTAATAAAAAGACCCAAAGCAAAAACGGTCCCAAAAACCCAGGAAATATTTTGGGGCTTCCATTCTTTTTTCAAAAAAATAATCGGGCCGCTCCAAGAACTTAAACGCGAAAAAAGATTAAAGCGATATCCCAGAATAAAAAACAAAATGGCTAAAAGAAGATAAATAAAAACTTTGTCGTTAATCACGGGAATGGTTTCGCCAATAAAATAATTGACGTATTTCGAAGGCAAATTCAAAAAAATTGCC
>CAYIKS010000016.1:0-2927 GCA_964364125.1 uncultured Candidatus Saccharibacteria bacterium | reverse complement strand
ACCGGCAAACCGCAAACCATTGCCTGAATAATCACCTGGCCGAATCCGTCTTCAACTGAATTAAGAACAAAAACAGACCCTTGTGAATGATAGCGATAAAGTTCTTTCTGAGGAATATGTCCAACCCACCTGAATTTCCCTTCGTATTTTTTAAAAAATGGTCGAATTTCTTCATTAAATGCGCCCACCAGCAACAACTCCGCATTCGACAAATTCAATTCCGCAAACGCCTGAAGCAAATAGTGCACCCCTTTTCTTAAACTCATTCCTCCGACAAAAACTACGCGGAAAATATTATCATTTTTAGGAATTTGTTTGAAAGCCGACAAATCCACGCCGTAAGGAACATGGATTATTTTTCTTTCCGGTATCCCTTTTTCTAAAAAAGTTCTCTTGGCGAATAAAGATGAAACGACGATATAATTCGCCTCCTCATATTCTCTCAGTTCCTTTTCAACAAGCTTTTGGTGAGGCAATTCCGGGTTAATCCCAAATTTATCATACTCTTCTTTTACAATATCCCTTCTATAAATGATATGGGAACTTCCTTCATCTAAAATTTTAATCATTCCCGCCTTTTCGGCTTTTTTAAAAGAATGTAGAGAAAAGCTCGCCCAACCGACAAAAATATCGGCTTTATCTATTTTTCTGGAGGCTAATTTATCAAAAATTTCGTGAAACAAATATTGCGGATTGTAAATATTTTTCAAAAAGCCGGGGAGCTTTTGCCAGCTTCGCCATAAAATTTCTTTAATCAAAATTGAAGCAACTTTCTCTTTGGGAATGCCATATTTAACCACTTCAAACTTCGGGTATGAAGTGATGAGCTGTTTTAAATAGCCCTTTTTCAACAACTGCTGAGCTAAATTGAAGGCGTGAAATCTCCCGCCGACTGAAATTACAACTTTCATATTTTAAATTATTTTTTTAATATTAATCCGCTCCATTCACCGAATATAAAAGCCGCTTTTTGAATAAGATAGGCGTAGAAAAAGGGAAAGAAATCCCTGAAATGATTTTTTGATAAACCGCTGATTTTATAGATTTTTATTGCCGCCGGAAATACTAAAATAAATTCCAAAAACCACAGCAAATCTTTAATTAAAAACTTCAGCGCCAAAAAGCCGCGATTGCGCTTTAATAAAAAATACTGAGTCAAAGCTGAAAATCTGCCACGATTTTTCCTGACCCGCCAGTATTCTTTGAAATTATCCGGCGCTTTGTGCGTGACTAAAATTGACCTGTCAACCACTTTTTTAAATCCGGCCTCGTTCATTTTTTTACCCAAAAACCAGTCGCGGCAAAATCTTACGGGAAAATCGCCCGGAATTAAACCGACATCAAGCGCCGCCTGGCGGCGAAAAGAAAATCCCTCAGACCACTCGGTTTTATCGCCGATTTTTCCTGTTTCGTAACGATGCTGCATTTCTATAAACCGCGCCCAAAAATTTTCCTGATTAAAAACTTTTGATTCAACCGGAACGTAATCCGCTCCGTCTTTTTCGTAATGAATCGAGATTTTATCCAAAAAATCAGGCGGCAAAACTACGTCGGCGTTTAATATCACAATGATATCGCCTGTAGCCATTTTTATCCCCTGATTTTTCGCGCCGCAACATCCTTTTTTTTGGCCTGCGACAAATTTCACTCCTTGTTGAGCGTATTCTTTAATAATTTCCGGCGTATTATCTGTTGAATCGTCAACTACTAAAATTTCTTTATTTTGATATATTTGGCTAATTGCCGACTCAATAGATAATCTGACGTCTTCTTTCTCGTTGTAGGAAGGTATGATGATGCTAAATTTTAATTCCATTCTATTCTATGCCAAATTCATTATTTTAAGCATCGCATCTATTCTATGAATAAATTTGTGATTTTTCAAAGCTATCTCATACATAGCTCCGGCAAGCTCCTCTCTTTCTTTGGGATGATTAAGATAATATTCCGATTTCTCCAAAAACTCAGGAATATTTTTAAAGGTTGGGATTTTAATTCCCGGAAATAATTCGGAAATCGAAGAAGTGTATTGGATGACTTGCGGCGATTTGGCAAAAGCAGCCTCAAAAACTCTTGGCGAAGTGCCGCTAATAACTTGAGGATGATAAATTGTTGGCGTTATTTTTGCGCGATTGTAAAGCTTATTTAAATCCTCGATGCTGGGCATTTTGCTAAAACATTTAAAACTGTTCAACTGGGGATAAATATTTTTAAAATAATTGATTCCCGGTCCATGAATTTCTACTTTATACTTTAACGGAATATTAGCAATCACAAATGACCTTAAAAAACCTTGAGGATCGTTTTTAAAAAAACTTCCGACAAACATAAAATCTAAATCCCTTTCATATCTTAAGGGTTTATAGCAGATATCCGATGTACCCAAAGGAAGATAGTCAGAATCCTGATTGAAAAAATTTACGGTATTGAGCCACTTCCTGTCAATACAAAAAACTTTATCAAAATAAGGCAAATAACTCACCAAGCCCTCGGCAGCAGTTATGCCCGGATCATCAACAACCCAACAAACCATCTTACGAATATGCAGATTTTCTTTTGCGGCTTTTATCGCCCATCTCGGCACCCAAGCACTATTAATAAGTAAAAGAAAATCTGGTTTAAAATTTTTAATCTCGTTAATCCATTGTTTACCTATAAAATTCCTGTATTTTTCTTTGAAGTCAAATTTTTCCGGATTGTGTTTAGTAAAATAGAAAAGAGGAGAGCGCCTTATTATTTGGTCAATTTTCAAATAAGAAGAATGGTAATCGTTGCTGTCAAATCTAAAAACCCGATGCCCCAAAGATTCAAAAGCATCGGCTATTAAATTAGTGTAGTGATACTTCGAATTTTTAGCACAATTAGTTATAAAAACTTTCATTATTTTATTTTATTGCAATTACTCTTAAACCGCTAGCTAATCTAAT
>CAYIKS010000015.1:0-10204 GCA_964364125.1 uncultured Candidatus Saccharibacteria bacterium | reverse complement strand
CAATAGTTTTATTTTATAAAGATTTTTGATAAATTGAAGGAAAAGGTGGGGTGTGCCGAATTGGTAAGGCACCGCTCTCGAAAAGCGGCGCCCCGCAAGGGGCTTGCGAGTTCGAGTCTCGCCCCCACCGCCACTAAAAATCCCCTGACGCGTCAGGGGATTTTAGTAAACATACTCATCAACCAAGTTTCCGCTTTTATCGTAGAGTGAAATTTTGCCCGGGGAAACGCCAGCAATGTCTCTGCCGGCCCAGATTAGCCATTCATTTAGAAGAAAATCGTTGTCTTTGGAATGCAAAATAAAACAATTTCTGTAATCCCCCGGCAAGCTGAAATTTTCCAAATTTCCTCCTGTCAAGCATTTATTCAAACGGAGATTGAGCCCCAAGGGATTTGTTAAGGAATAAATCGTCAATGTCTGCCCGCTTTTTAATTTTATGTCGCCCATCACCGAGCCATCCGGGTTGTAAATTTCCACGCCTTTAAGAATTTCTATCTCAGCGTTCGCGCTTTTGATTTTCCAACCGGTAAGATTGAGTTCTTCGCTCGCGTTAGAAACAAGTTTAATCGGAGAAACGGAGAAAATTTTTATTTTCGGCCCGAATGTCTGAAACGGAACGGTGGCGGTCGGCGCCGGGCCGGCCTTCCAGAATGGTTCAAATTTAAACGGGTTGGGGATATTAAATTTTTTGAAAATTTCCGGGCCTTGATTAATGGCGTAAAAAACCAATCCGCCGACTACAATGATAAATAAAATTACTTTTAGGGTGTCCATTTGAAACTGAGTGTAAAATTAACTGCGCCGCCTGAAGGAACAAAAGAAGTCAGCGGCAAATCAACGTCTTTGAATCCCGATTGGCCGGCTAAATTGTTTTTGAAGTTAATCGCCGCCTCCTCGTTTGCCGCCTGACCGCTGAACATTATTGGCGCCTCGGCTGATTGAATGAAGATTCTCTGGATTTTAACGTTGTTGCCTGTTGTCAAACCCTTGAGTCTCTCAAGAAACGCCGACCAATCAATCGCCTTTTCTCTGACGCTCAGCGCCAAATCCACTTTTTGATTAAAACCTGCTGCTTCCTGCTGAAGTTTTCCGAATTCAAAAATTTCCGGCTGTTTGGTAAAAGTCAACTGCTCGTTTAATGGAGACATTGTCTTAACCATAAGCCAGTCGGCTATAAAGAAGGCAAGAACGAGAAACGTTAAAGAAGAAAGAACGACACTCCGCCAAAGTTTTATAAAACTTAATGTTTCCTGCTGACGGAATTCTTTTTCCGTGCCCACGCTGGCTAAACTGACAATCGTATCTTTAAAACGGGGAATTAGCCCCCGAAGAGCCGAACCCATGGCGGAAAACCAAACCGGTTCCAAATCGCCGAATTTTTTAATGGCCATCAATTGCGACTGAATGGCGAATTTTTCGGAAATAATTTTGAAAATCTCGGCATGGAGCCGCGGGCTGACCAGTACGAGCTTTTTAATCTGTTCGCTCTGGTGGGTCTCATAAAATTTCAAAACTTTTTCCGCTTCATTGATGAGCACGTTTTTGAAGTCATCAAAAGGAACCTGTCGCTTATCGCCGTAGATCGACTGCCAGGAAACGAAATGGTTGAAATAGAATTTTCCTTTTTTAATAACATTAAATCCCAAGCCGTTAGTGCTGACATGAAACAAAACATAAACGTCTTCAAGATTTGTGTTCGTTCCCCATTCAATCGCCAGCCGCGAAAGCGAGAGCGCCGGACACTCTATCGCCGCCACCGAAAACCCCGCCTCTTTCAAACATTTTTCAAAACCGTCAATAATGTCCTTCTGGATAAAAGCGCTTAGAATTTCGATCTGCCCGCCATTCGTCCGACTCTCGCCGATTTTCTCCCAATCAGAATAAGCGTTGTTGAAATCAATGGGCGAAACCATTTGAAGGTTTAGTTTAACCGCTTCTTCAAGATTAGCGCTGGCCAATGCCGGCAAACCGAACGTTTTGATATAGATGTTGTCGTCCGGAATGGTAATAATGACGTTGATTTTCTTTTTCGGTTTGTCGGTGAGCTGGGAGTGAAGTTCGGAAAGAACGGAAATAAATTTTTCCGCGTCAGCCACTTTTCCGCCTTTAATAATACCCGGCGGCATCCGCAAAGCCGCGGTAATTAGTTTATCGCCTTTGATTCTAATATAGCGCAAGTTCAGGTCGCTGATTTTCAGTCCGCCGATTTCCGGCTGGGAATTAAGAAGTTTTAATAAATTGAAGATTGAAGATTGAAGATTGAAGATTTTCATAAAATTATTTAGTTTTGTGTCGTAAATTTGTTATTCTTGACTTTCTAAGATAGTCTATAAACTTACTAACTTGCCTTGAAAGACTTATTGATTTAGAAATCACCGAATTAAAATCTTCTTCGCTTATAAACTTATTATCTAAAGATATACGTATCTGTGCCCTTAATTCGCCAACCGACCCCTTACTGATAAATAAAAATTGAATAAATTCTTTATTAGAGCCTCTTTCAAACCCTTCGGCTATATTAGATATAATAGAGATTGCTGTTTTTCTTATATGCATTTTCAAAACAGAGTCTCTAAAAATCTTTTTATCTGTAATCCCGTAAACGAAATTTACTATACTGCGGGCATCCTGCCAAATTGGTAAATCTTCAAATTTTTCTATTTTCATATTTAATTCTAATCTTTAATCTGCAATTTGCAATCTGCAATCTATAACGCTATTTCCTGTATTGATTCTATTTTTACTTCGCCGGTGACGGAATTAACGTTGACCATCGCCCGAAGCTGCCGCCTTTTGATTGAAGCGCTGCCCAAAGAAGTGATTTCGTCTTTTCCGGAATTCGCGGTACTGCAGACGCTTGAAACGGTCTTTGAATCTTTACAGACAATAATGTGAGCGGCGCGGCTGCCTACCGCAATATCGTATCCTGAACTGGAAAAATTTTTGTCGCGGACGATTTTCATCATCGCCTCCTGAATGCCGGCTTGCGCCGCTGCCAATGCCTCGGCTGACAATTTCGCTCCGAAACCGCTCTGGCTCAAAAGGTAAGCGATGAAAACGCCGGCGACGGCGATTTCCACGATAATTCCTCCGATTAAAAGAATTGTTGGGAGAGCAACAATGGCTTTCATAGTGAATAGTTTATTATCACATCGTCAACCCGCGGGCTTTGGGTGCGGGCTTGGTCAGAATAGAGAAAAATTTTATAGCGGAAATAACGGTAGTTGTTATGATAAGCGGGATTTATTTGAATCGGAACGTTGGCGTCCGTAGGCGTGTAATAACTGCCGCTACTGCCATCCCAGCCCTTATAATTCCAAGGTCCGGAAGAAGTGGCGGCTGAAGCAATTTGGAATTTCACTTCTCCACTATTAAGAACGCCCTGCCACATAATGGAATTGAGCCCTGCGCCGTTGGAAACGCCGGTGTCAAAAATTGAAGAAATTAAATTGGCTTCAAGCGGTGTTTGAGATTGAGTGCTGGCTGATGCCTCATTAGAATAATTAGAGTTGCCAGCGGCATTATAAGCCCGGACGCGGTAATAATAGGTAGTGTCGGGATTTAAGCCGGTGTCGCTGTAAGTTGTCACGCTCGCTGTTGTGGTGGCAATTTGGGAAAATCCGCTGCCGCCTCCAGTTAAAGAGCGTTCAATTTTGAAACCGGTTTCACTGCTGGAATTATCAGTCCAGCTTAAATTGATTTGTGATTGGCTTATAGCCGTGGCGGTTAAATTTGAAGGCGCGTTAGGAAGTATTTGCGCTGTGTAAGTTCTGCCGCTGGAAATGCCGGACCAAGAACCGCTGCCATAAAATATTTTTACAGTGCCGCCGTTGGTCGCTGAACTGCCCCCGCCTAAAGCGTTAATACTGCCAGTAACGCTGACTGACTCGGCTTTTAATAAAACCCCGCCGCCGGCGCCGGCTACGCCGGAACCGCCATTAGAAGCGGAAAAAGCACCGCACATATTTCCTCCGTGCCCTGATGGAGAACTGCCTCCACTATTACCTGCGTTTCCTCCGTATCCGCCGCGAGTATTATAAATCCAAGCAGGACAACCAGTATTTTGTCCGGGCTGACCATTGCCGGCGCTATTTATCAATCCGCCAGTATCTATACTGCCGCTAATATTCAAACTACTACTGGAATATAGTTTAATATATCCTCCGCCACGATTACCAGCGCCAGCGCCGCCGCCATAACCAGATGGACCGAAAAGTTCGGCTGAACCGCCGCCGCCACCTCCGCCGCCGCCAGAACCCATAAACAGACTCTCATCTGTTGTAGTGTCGCCTTGACCCGAAGAAACAGCATAACCTCCTATATTGCCATTAGCACCGTCACAATCACTACTGCACCAATTAGCATGACCTCCGTTTCCTCCGCTTCCTCCAAATGAACCGCCGCCGCCGCCGCCAGCCCCTCCATCCAAACTATTGTTGTTATTGCCATTAAAACCGCCGTCAATTCCTGAACCGCCAATACCGCTATTGCCAAAGGTGCTTCCAGGATTGCAATTTTCCACATTACAATAAGGTGGTGCGCCACCTCCACCACCACCTCCTCCATAACCAACGCCGGCGGCACTTAAAGTCCCCTGAATGTTTATATTATTCGCCTGAATTTCCACCCAGCCATAACTTGTCCCGTTATATGGCTGAATATACACCGTTGTTCCCGCAGCAACGGTAAAAGTATCTATATTGGTATGAACGCCGGCAATATAAGTGCCATTGGACGGCGCCCAGCTCGTACCGCCGTGGTCGCCGCCGGATAAATTATCCCAAGCGAAAACCTGTTCCGGCCCCGGGGAAAAAACAAAGTTAATAGCCAATAAAGCGGTGGTTAAAAAAATGATTAAAACTTGTCTTGAAATTTGAATTTTGAAATTTGTCATTTTTATTTTTTATAACCCTTGAATTATTATTGAACCAGTTGAGGTTGAATAATCTATGCCGGTTGAACTGGCGAATTTGTTGTTGACTAAACTCGCTCCGGTGCTGGTGGGAAAATTTTCCTGATTAGCGCCGGCTGACCAGTCAGTTTGCTGAAAAGACAAATTGCGGCTTCGGGTCAGGTATTTGGTCTCACTGAGATTCCGACCTCCTTGCCATTCAATTTTAACCGTGAGCTTCTGCGTTGAAGGGTCTTCGGTGATTGCGTTATCATCGCCGGGCCAACTGGAACAAGCAGTCGCGGCGTTTTCCGTAATATCTCCGACGCCGCAGTTTTCCCGATTGACGTTTTCAACGTAAAAATAACGGGTGAAGCTTTTGCCTTCAATTGATACCGGTTCGTCGCCGCCAGTAATTTCTCTGGTTGAACTGGAAACGTAATAATGGTTAGCCGAACCCTTGGACAGGTCGTAAATTTTATGCCAGTCGGATTCGGCAAAAACGTTTACATTATCCGCTAATTCCTGCGCCAGATAAACGGCGGTCTGAATTGTCTTTGTTTCCAGATTATTCTTGAGCAGCAAGGCGATGGCGCCGGCGGCGCCGGCAATCAAAATCCCGCCAATCGCGAGAGCAATAAGAATTTCAATCAATGATTGACCTTTAATATTGGATTTGGCCATTGGTATTTACAATGATTGTGCTGGAAGCTGAAGGGCTGCTCATTAACGATATTTTGATTGTGGTAGAAACATTCGGAAAGCCGGTGACCGGAGCGAAAATAATTGTAGAACTGGCGCCGCTTGACGGAATATCAAATTGAAGAGCCGGGGGGAGAGCGGTTCGCGAAACAACGGCGCTGGCGCTGTAGCTTGTTCCGGAAAACAAATCATAAAAATCATTGTTGTCGCCAGCCGGGTTTTCAAAATGAACTCCCCAGCGGCTGCCGGATTCTTGAGTGACGGAACGGTCATGGCTGTTTCTTAAAACCGCGACGAGTTCCTCTGTCTGAATTTTGAGATTCTGTCTCTGGCGATAACTTATCAAATTTACGAGCCCGATGCCGGCGATAACGGCAATAATGGCGATGACAATAATAAGCTCTAAAATAGTAAAGCCGAATTGCTTCATTTTTTAAAATTGCCCGACCAATTGATAAATCGGCACAATAATTGACAGCGCTATTATTCCAACAATCAGTCCGATTCCCAATAACAAGACCGGCTCCAAAAAAGAAACCAGTGATTTGATTGACGCTTCAATTTCCGATTCGTAAAAATCCGCCAAGGTCTGAAGCACCTGTTCAAGATGACCGGCTTTTTCCGAGATGGCTATTAAATTCACCACCGCCCGGGGAAAAACCGCTTCCTGCCGAAAAGCGTCTCCCAAGGTTGACCCCTTGCTGATTCCTTCGCGGCTGATTCTGATTAAACTGTCTTTGATTTCTTTGAAACCGACCGCGTCGGCGGTGATTTCCAATGCGTCAAGAATCGCCAAACCGGAATAAAGCAGAGAAGATAAAGTGCTGGCAAAACGCTGGATTGCCAGTTGTTTCATTACGCCTCTGATGATCGGTAGTTTTACCGATACGGTGTTTAAAATATTTCTTCCGATTAAAGTTTTACCGAAGAAAAACCAAGCGGCAATAATTAAAACCGCCAATAAACTCAGAATAAACCAAACGTATTTGCCGATAAAAAGGCCCACGGCAAAAACGATTTTTGAAAAGGTCGGTGGCTTGAACCCGCCGGAGGTGAAAATATTGGCGATTTTCGGCAAAGCGAAACTCGTCAAAAGTATCAGTATCAACATTGAAACCACGAGCAGAAGAATGGGGTAAGCTAAAGAGGCGCGGATTTTGTGCCGAAGCTCCTGTTCTTTTTGCAAAGAAACGCTTAATTTTTCAAAAACGTTTTCCAGTTTGCCCGATGCTTCGCCGGCTTTGATGGAATTGATGAAAACCGGAGAAAAATATTTCGGGTATTTGGCGAAGGTGGAATAAAACGGCTGGCCTTTTTCTAAAGCGCCGCGAATTTCAATCAAAAGCGATTTCAACACCGGCTTCTCAAAATCGGCGATTAAAATATCAACCGCTTTGAAAAGGTCAGTGCCGACTTTAAGCATCAACGCCAGAAATTTCGTCAGGAAAACCTTGTCGGCAACGGTGACTGTCTGACTAAGGAATTTCCACCGACTCACTTCTTCAACGGTTTTAACGATTTTCAACGAAACCGGCTTGAGTCCCTGACCGGCTAAATAAACCAAAACCTCAGCCGCGCCGTCGGCTTCCATATCCCCTTCGACTATTTTGCCGTTAGGCTGTGAAGCGATGTAGTGAAATCTCATTCTCTTATTACGCGCAACACTTCTTCTATGGTCGTCATTCCCAGTTCCGCTTTTCGCAAGCCGTCTTCAAACATAGTGAGCATTCCTTTCCGGGCCGCCAGCTTACTTAGAGAATCTAAGGAAAATTCCGGGTTAATTATCAATTTCCTGACGTCTTCATCAACGTCCAATATTTCAAAAATACCTATTCTTCCGAAATAACCGCTGTTGCCGCAAACCACGCAGCCGCGACCGCGGTACAAGGCCTTCGGCGTTCTAAAATGGGCCGAAAGACCCAGTTCCTCAAGCTGTCTTTTCAAGGCTTCTATCATTTCGGTATTGGGAGTAAATGATTCAATGCATTTCAGGCAGATTTTTCTCACCAGTCGTTGGGCAAGAATGACATTTAATACCGCCGACACTAAAAACGGCGGAATTTTCATATCAATCAATCGCGGCACCGCTGTAGGCGCGTCGTTGGTATGCAAACTGGAAAGAACCAGATGTCCGGTGAGCGCGGCGTGCACCGCGATTTCCGCCGTTTCTTCATCACGAATCTCGCCTACCATTATAATATTGGGGTCTTGTCTTAAAACCGCCCGAAGTCCGTTGGCAAAAGTAATGCCCGCCTGCGGATTAACCTGGGTCTGATTGATATATTTTATATTATATTCTATCGGGTCTTCTATGGTAATGATGTTCACTTCGGGCCTGTTTAAGATGTTCAGAATTGCGTAAAGGGTGGTTGTTTTTCCGGAGCCGGTGGGTCCGGTCACCAAAACCATTCCGTAACTTTTTTTTATGTTTTCTTCAATAGCTTTAACATCATTCTCAAGCATTCCCAACTCTGACAAGGCAAGAGGCTTCTGGGTTGCCGGCAGCAGACGCAGTTCCACTTTTTCGCCGTAAATGGTCGGCATCACCGCCACTCGAACGTCTATCAATTCTACGCCCGCCTTATAACGGAATCTTCCGTCTTGAGGTTTTGAATGTTCGTCTAATTTTAATCCGCCGAGCAGTTTAATCCGGGCTGTCAGAGCCGGGTGAACTTCTTTCGGCATCCTGATAACTTCATGAAGCACGCCGTCAATTCTAAATCTCACCAGAATGCCGTCTTCCAGAATCTCCATATGGATGTCAGACGCCCGGTTGGAAAGCGCGTAAAAAAGGAAATTGTCAATAATCGCCACAATGGGCACTTGACTAGCCGCTTCTTCAAGCGCCTCGGTCCTGCTCTGAAGCGATGCCTGAATGCTTTCTAAAATTACTTTTCTGAAATCTTCCACTAATTGACGGCTGTAAGCCGCAAAGCCCTTGTCCAAATCGTCTTTGGTCGCCAGAAATGGCTTGATTCTAGCTTTAAGATAGCGCTCCAAAAATTCAATTGCCCCCAAATCATTTGGGTCCTCCATCGCCGCATCCAAAGCGCCGTCTGATTCTTGGCTGAAAATAACCGCCCTTTTCTGTCTTGCCAAGTCCGCCGGGAGTTTCTTTAAAAGTTCTTCGTTAATCAAACGGCCCGACAGATTTGCCCTTTCAACTCCCAAATATCGCGCCAAAATTTCGTAAAAATATTCCCGCGTCATTACGCCGCGGGAAACCAAAATTTCAACCAAGTCCTGATTCATCCGGCCGGCTTCTTTTGAGAAGACGTCGAAATTATCAGCCGCGATTAAATTGTCCTTGATTAAAATCTCTTTAAGTTTTGCCGGAGGAATCTGAAGCATACGCTCGCTACGCTCTTACTCTTTTAAGTATACCAAATCCCGCTGTCGTGAATCAAACTAAAAAGCGCGGTCTTACCGCGCTTTTTAGGTTAAGCGTTTCGTGTTAGAAATTCAATGCCGGCTGGGTGCCAACTTCGTAAGTGCTAGTTGCGTTTCCTCCGTCTTTGCCGTCAAGGTCCAAATCGATTGTGTATTTTTTGCTTTCAAATGCCGCGTCTATTTCATAAGTAGAACTGGCGACAATGCTCGGAACGTAGGAATAGAAATAAGTTGCGTTATTTGTCGGGTCAGTTGGCAAAATAGGCAGAGGGGAGCCGCTGGAAATATCTGTAAAATCAACAGGAATCCAGCCATTACTGTCAACGGCTCTGCTGGCAATGTAGGTCAGGGCCCCTGAATGCCGACCGCTGCAGTTAGTGGTTGCTGCGCTGGAATTTACATAACAGTTGGTGCTGACACCCAAGCTCGGACTCGCCACGTCAGCCATATACATACCCAACGCACTGTTCAAACTCGCCAAATCCGAAACTCTTTGGCTGTCTCTTGCCTGTTTTAAGAGTTCCGCCGGATTCAAAACTACGGTAACCACCGCGGCCAAAATGGCCAAGATGCCAATAACGATTAAAAGTTCAAGTAAAGTGAAGCCGTGTTTCATAGATTAGCTTATTAGTTAACGAGCTAATTCATTCGACCTTTTCCAATTATTATTATAACACTTGTATCTGAGAACGCCTGTGGATAACTTATTTTTTCAGAAATTCTTTTATTTTTTCCACTAAATCGTCTATGGATGTTTTCGCCTTCACAAAGTATTCAATCGCTCCCAGTCCTTTGCCTTTGGTTACGTCTTCGGGTTGGCCGAGATTGGAAACGATGATTATCGGCGCTTCTCTTAACTGCGGATTGGAACGCATTTCCTCCATCAGTTCAAAACCGGATTTCTTCGGTAGAATAATGTCTAAGAGAATTAAATCCGGCGCGGTGGTTTTTAGAAAAGCCAGCGCCTCTTCGCCGTCTTTAGCCAAAAAAACTTCAAAACCCTCTTTTAAAAGTCGGCCTTTTAATAGCGAAGACAAAAATTGGTCGTCTTCAACGAATAGTATTTTGTGCATGAGTTAATTTAATTATATCAGAACTTTTTTAGTTGTCCCAGACCGAAACTTTGGGCTCCTCGGTCAACGCCCTCTTAGATCGACGCTAAAATTTAGTTTAATTGTTCCACGCACAGCTTCCGCTACGCGTGCCTTGTTACGACTTCTG
>CAYIKS010000014.1:0-10220 GCA_964364125.1 uncultured Candidatus Saccharibacteria bacterium | reverse complement strand
AAATAGAGGAAAAAGTTCTGGAATTCTGGCAGAAGAATAAAATTTTTGAAAAATCCGTCACGAAACCTAAAACCTCTAACCTAAAACCTAAAACCTTCGTATTCTACGACGGGCCGCCTTTTGCCACTGGTCTTCCTCATTACGGCCATATTTTGGCGAGTATCATTAAAGACGTCATTCCCCGCTATAAAACAATGAGGGGCCATCGCGTGCCGCGCCGGTGGGGCTGGGATTGTCATGGTTTGCCGGTTGAAAACGAAGTTGAAAAAGACCTCGGTTTTAAGACAAAGAAAGATATTGAAAAATTCGGCATCGGGAAATTCAACGAGGCAGCGCAAAAAAGCGTTCTCCGCTACGCCGACGAATGGAAAAAAATCATTCCCCGCATGGGCCGGTGGGTGGATATGGAAAATGATTATAAAACGATGGATTGGCGCTATACCGAATCAATCTGGTGGGTCTTTAAATCGCTTTTCGACAAAAAAATGATTTATGAAGGATATAAATCAATGCATATTTGCCCGAGGTGCGAAACCACCTTGGCGAATTTTGAAGTAACGCAGGGATATAAGGATATAACCGACATTTCTGTGGTAGCGAAATTTGAGCTTGTTGGCGAGCCGAATACTTATGTATTGGCGTGGACGACGACGCCGTGGACACTTCCAGGAAATGTTGCTTTGGCAGTGGGAAAAGAGATGGAATATGTTTCTTATTCAACAAAAAATGAATTTGGCAGAACTGAAACATATATTCTTGAGCGCAATGCGTTTAATCGAATGAAAATTGAAGCAGTGGTAAATAATGTTTTAATGCGCGGGAAAGATCTGGTTGGAAAATCATACAAACCGCTTTTTGATTATTACTCCAAGGATAAAACTTTAAAAAATCGCGAGAATGGATGGAAAATTTACGGCGCTGATTTCGTGACCACCGAAGAAGGCGCCGGCATTGTCCATATCGCTCCGGCGTTTGGCGAAGATGATATGAATCTGGCGCAGAAACAGAATCTGCCTTTTATTCAGCATGTTTCAAGTGACGGAAAATTTAAGCCGGAAGTTAAAGACTTTGTCGGTCTGTCCGTGAAGCCGAAAGATGAACATCAAAAAACAGATATTGAAATTATTAAATGGCTCGCCAAAAACAATAAACTTTTCAGCAAACAAGAAATTATCCATCCCTATCCCCACTGCTGGCGTTGCGACACGCCGCTTTTGAATTACGCGGCGAATTCCTGGTTTGTGAATGTTTCGGCAATTAAGAACCGGCTGATTAAAAATAACAAAAAAATAAATTGGGTGCCGGCGCACATTCGCGACGGCCGATTCGGCAAGTGGTTGGAAGGAGCGCGCGACTGGGCGGTTTCCCGCTCGCGATTTTGGGGCGCTCCGATTCCGGTTTGGCGGTGCGAAAAATGTAAAAAAATAAAAGTCATCGGTTCAATTGAAGATATCAAAAAAAATATCAAAAAAACTTGCAATAAATTTTTTGTGATGCGTCACGGAGAGGCGGAGAGCAACGTCAAAAACGTCGCTAACGCAGACCTAAAAAACAATCATTACTTTCTCACCGATAAAGGCAGAAAGCAGGTATTAGCCGCCGCTGAAAAATTAAAAAGAGAAGGAATTGATTTAATTTTTGCTTCTGATTTTGCGCGAACTCGCGAAACTGCCGAAATTATCGCGGAGCGGCTTGGTTTTGGGAGGAAGAACGTAATTTTTGACAAGCGGCTGCGCGAGGTTAATATTGGAATTTTTGAAGGAAAAAACGCTGAACAATACCGCCGATTCGCCTCAATCAAAGAAAAATTCAGCAAAACTCCCGTCGGCGGCGAAAATTTGACAGAGCTTAAAAACAGGATTTCAGAGTTTTTATATGAAATTGACGGTAAGTATTCAAATAAAAACATTTTAATAGTCAGTCACGAGTATCCTGTTTGGCTTTTAATGGCCGGCGCGACAGGCGCTGATTCGGAAAAAGCAATTCAATTAAGAGAAAACAAGATTGATTTTATTAAATTTGCCGAGATTAAAACATTTAATTTCATCCCGTTGCCTCACAATCGGAATTACGAACTTGATTTCCACCGGCCTTATATTGACGAGATTAAATTTGACTGCTTATGCGGAGGGGAGATGGAGCGCGTGCCTGATGTTTTTGACTGCTGGTTTGAATCCGGGGCAATGCCTTACGGACAAGCGCATTATCCTTTTGAGAACAAGGCGGATTTTAAAAAGAATTTTCCGGCCGAATTTATAGCCGAAGGAATTGACCAGACCCGCGGCTGGTTTTACACCCTTTTAGTCCTTTCAGTCGCGCTGTTTGACAAGCCAGCTTATAAAAACGTCATTGTTAACGGAATTATTTTGTCGGAAACCGGGGATAAGATGAGCAAGCGCCTGAAAAATTATCCGGACCCAATGGAGATTGTGGGTAAATACGGCGCCGATGCCCTGCGGCTTTATCTTTTGTCCTCGCCGGCGGTGGCTGGAGAAAACCTGAATTTTTCCGAGAAAGGAGTTGATGAGGTTTATAAAAAAGTGATTTTAAGATTATGGAATGTTTATAAATTTTATGAGCTTTATTCAGAAAGAAAAATTAAAGCCAAGACCTTAAAAGAAATAAAAAGCGCCAACGTTTTGGATAAATGGATTTTAATAAAATTAAGCCAGTTGACCGTTGAGGTTTCCAAAGCGCTTGACAATTACGAACTTGACCGGGCCAGCCGGCCGATCGCGGATTTTATTGATGATTTGTCCACTTGGTATATCCGGCGTTCGCGCACGCGGTTTAAGATTCCCTACGCTTCGCATTTGCACAAAGAAGATGAAAAAGCCAAAAAGGATGCGGATGACGCCATTAAAACCACAAAATTTGTTTTGGTTGAATTGTCTAAAATAATCGCGCCGTTTATACCGTTTATGGCAGAGGCGATTTATCAGCAAATCGCGAATCGCAAAGCGCAAAGCGTTCATTTAGAGAGCTGGTCGGTAGTCGACAAAAGGGCGATTGATAGAAAATTACTAAAACAGATGGCAAAAATTAGGCGACTGGCGTCTTTGGCGCTGGAAGCGAGAGCTAAAACGCAGATAAAAGTTCGCCAACCTTTATCAGAATTAAGAATTAAGAACGCAGAATTAAGAAATAAAAATGAATTACTGGAAATTTTGGCGGACGAAATCAATGTTAAGAAAATTATTTTTGATGCAAAAATTAAAAACGAAATTGAATTAAATACGAAAATCACCCCCGAATTAAAAGCCGAAGGTGATTTGCGCGAATTAGCGCGAATGATTCAGGATTTGCGGAAAGAAGCCGGCTATACGCCGAAAGATAAAATTTATTTATACCTTGAAGCGCCGAAAGAAATTGAGTATATAGTCAAAAAACATCTTAAAGGTTTCCAAGAAAAAATCGGCGCCAAAAATATAGAATTTTGCAGAAGTAAAGATTTTGACGCGGAAGAAGAAACTCAAATCGATGGTCGAAAAATTTGGTTGGGGATTAAGAAAGTTTAATGATTTTTCAATTCCCAAAAAATTTTTATTGGGGGAGTGCGACTTCAAATTATCAAGTTGAGGGTGGGAATCATAATGATTGGAGCGAGTGGGAAAAAGAAAATGCTGAGCGTTTAGCCAAAGAAACCGAAAAGAAATTCGGCCATTTACAAAATTGGTCTGAAATAAAAAAGCAAGCGCAAAATCCGCAAAATTACATTTCCGGCCGCGCCTGCGACCATTACAATAGATATGAAGAAGATTTTGATATTGCCAAATCTTTGGAGCACAGCGCTCATCGTTTTTCCATTGAGTGGTCGCGGATTGAGCCGGAAGAAGGGAAATTCAACGAAAGAGAAATTGAACATTATAGAAAAGTTATAAAAGCGCTTCGCGGACGCGGCATTGAGCCGTTTATTACTCTTTGGCACTGGCCGATTCCCATATGGCTTCGCGATAAAGGCGGTTGGGAAAATAAAAAAGTCATTGATTATTTTTCCCGTTATGCCGAAAAAATAGTTTCTTCTTTAAAAGACGATGTTAAGTTTTGGATTACTATTAACGAGCCGGAGATTTACGCAAATAATTCTTATTTAAAAGGCGTTTGGCCGCCGCAAGAAAAAAGTTTATTTTCTTATTTGAGAGTGGTTAAGAATCTAATTAAGGTTCATCGGAAAGTTTATAGAATAATTAAGACAATCAATCCAAATAGCCAACTTGGAATCGCCAAAAACAATATTTATTTTGAAGGATGGCAATTATTTCTTATTAATTGGTGGTGGAATTTTTATTTTTTAAATCAAATTAAAAATTATCAGGATTTTATTGGTTTAAATTACTATTTCCATCGCCGTTTTCTTAAAAATAAAAATGAGATTATTTCCGACCTTGGTTGGGAGATTTACCCGGAAGGAATTTATTATGTTTTAAAAGATTTAAAGAGATATAATAAACCGATTTATATTACGGAAAACGGAGTGGCGGACGCGAAAGATAAAAAGCGGGAAAAGTTTATTAAAGAGCATTTGAGATACGTGTATAAGGCAATACAGGAAGGCGTTGATGTTCGCGGCTATTTTTACTGGTCGCTTTTGGATAATTTTGAATGTGACAAAGGTTTCTGGCCGCGATTCGGGCTGGTGGAGGTGGATTATAAAACAGGGGAAAGAAAAATCAGACCCAGCGCTTACGAGTACGCTGAAATTATCAAAGAAAACGCTCTAAATTTATGAATTGGTTAGGTTTCGCCTTAATCGGTTATTTTCTAAATTCGGTTGTCAGCTTAACCGATAAGTTTTTTTTAACTCAGCGGGCCACTACCAATCCGGTTGTTTATACTTTTTATGTCGGGATTTTAAGCATCTTCGCTTTAATACTGGCGCCTTTCGGATTAAAATGGTTCGGTTTAAATCAATTTTTGACTGCTCTTTTAGCCGGCGCTTTGTTTTTAACCGCGCTTTTTTATCTTTTTCGGGCTTTGGATGTCAATGAGGCGTCGCGGGTTTTTCCAATCGTTGGCGGTTTGACGCCGATTTTAATTTTAGTTTTGTCTTTTATTTTTCTAAACGAGCGGTTAATTTTAAAACAAATTTTCGCCTTTTTTCTTTTGGTTTCAGGAGGGGCGTTGATTACTCTCAAGCCAAGCGTAAAAGGTGTTTTAATAAAAGGAATAAGGTTTATCGGCTTAGCGATTTTATTCGGCGCCGCTTCTTTAGTTCTGACAAAATACGTTTTTATCAATCAGGGGTTTATCAGCGGTTTTATATGGACGAGAATCGGAATCTTTTTGACGGCACTTTTATTTTTAATTCCCGAGAGATGGCGAGAAGCGATAATTATGGGAGGCAAAGAGTCAAAGGGCGGGTTAAGTCTGTTTTTAGTCTCTAATAAAGCCCTTGCCGGTTTTGCCTCGCTGTTTATCAACTTTGCCGTTTCTCAAGGAAGCGTAAGTTTAGTAAATGCTCTTTCCGGGATGCAATATGCGTTTCTTTTTGTCTTGGCGATTCTTCTTTCCAAGAAATTTCCGTTTATCTTAAAAGAGAAAATTAGCGGAGTAATCATCGGTCAAAAAATTTCAGCGATTCTTTTAATCGGCGCCGGCTTATTTATTTTGATGATATGAAAAAGATAATTTTTATTCTGATTTTTATCTTCGGCTTTTTATTTTTACTCTTTATTTTTTTGTTGCGGCCGCCTTATGGAATTTCTCAGAATATCAAATGGGGGATGGCTTTTTCCAAGCCCTTCGCTGTTGCTCTGGGATTGGACTGGGAGGAATCTTATTTGGCGATTTTAGATGACCTGAAACCAAAATCTCTGCGTTTACCCATTTATTGGCAGGATGTTGAGCCGCAAGCTGGAGAATATTTCTTTGACGATTATGATTGGTTAATCGGTGAAGCCCAAAAAAGAGGAGCTGAATTGATTTTGGTTGTTGGCCGCAAACTTCCTCGCTGGCCGGAATGCCACGAGCCGAATTGGATTAAAAATGAGCAGTTAAAAATAAAAAATGAGCAATTATCAAAATACCTTGAAGCGGTTGTTAATCGTTATAAAGACGAACCCAATCTTTACGCTTGGCAGATAGAGAACGAACCCTTTTTGCCTTATGGTGAATGTCCGGAATTAGACGTTGAATTTTTAGACAAAGAAATCGCTTTAGTCCGCTCTTTGGATTTCAAACATCCGATCATTGTTACCGACAGTGGCGAATTAAGCATCTGGCTAAGAGCCGTCAAAAGAGCGGATATTTTCGGAACCACAATGTACCGCATTATTTGGAATAAATACACCGGCTATATTAAATATCCTCTGCCGCCGAAATTTTTCTGGTTGAAAGCTAATTTGATTCATCTGTTTTATCCTAATAAGCCAATCATTGTTTCCGAACTTCAGGCCGAGCCGTGGGGACCGAAATTAATTTATGAAATTTCCCTAGAGGAGCAGTTTAAATCAATGAATTTGGAACAGTTTTATGATAATATAAAATATGCCAAGGAAGTCGGTTTTCCCGAAGTTTATTTATGGGGCGTCGAATGGTGGTATTGGCTCAAGGAAAAAAAGAACCGCCCGGAATTTTGGGAAGGAGCAAAAAACCTGTTTTGATTTATACTTAATTAAGTATGCGATATAAAATCGGTGTTGATATCGGCGCTTCAAAAATATTGGGGATAATCGTCAATAATAAAGGGAATATTTTCCGAAGCATTAAAATAAAAACGCCGAAAAATCGGAAAGATTTTTTAAGTAATCTTTATGAACTCATTGCCGCTTTAATTGATTTAGTCGGCCGAAATAAAGTTTCCGGCATTGGCCTGGCGGTTGCCGGCGTGCTTGATAACGATGGCAAAACACTCAATAGTCCGAATATGAAGTTTATTAACAACTTGAATTTAAAACGGTTGATTTTTAAAAAATTCAAAAAGCCGACAAAAATTATCAATGACGCCAGAGCTTTTTTGCTGTATGAATTGAAAAGCGGAGTGGCTAAAAATCATAAAAATATTGTTGTTTTAACTTTGGGTTCAGGAATCGGCGGCTCTTTAGCGATTGATGGAAAAATTGTTCAGGGAGCCACTAATAGCGCCGGAGAGATAGGACACACAATAATAAAAGTCAGAACGCGAAAGCCAAAAGACGAAATTTATGAATTGGAGGATTTGGCGGCGGCTAAAGCAATGAGTTTAGGTTATAAAAAAATGGGCGAGAATTTGGGAATTAGTTTGGCAAATATTGTAAATATTCTGAATCCGGAGATTATTGTCATTGGCGGCGGTTTGGCTTCAGCGGGGGAAAAAATTTTATCGCCAGCTAAAAAAATTATGAAAAAATATATTATCTCGCCGAAAGCCAAAAACACGCCGATTGTCATTGAAAAAAATTATGCCGTTGCCGGCGCTCTCGGCACCGCAATTTTATAGCGATAAAAAAAGAAGCTCTGTTATTTTATTTATGCCCATATTTCTAATTTCTCTTCCGATATTTTTAATAATTTTCAGCGGCTGGCTGTTGAAAAAATTTAGAGTCGTCACCGACGACTGGATTCACATTCTTAATAATTTCGCTTACTATGTGGCTTTGCCGGCTTTGATTGTCGGCAGTTTTTGGGAGATTGATTTTTCAAATCATCAGTCTTTGCGGTTAATTCTCTGGAGTTTGGTGATTGTCGTTTTGTTTTCTTTGGCAATTTTTATTTTGCTCTCGTTTTTTAAAATCAGCAAGTCCCTGAAAGCGGCAATCTTTTTAGGGGCAACGGTCGGCAATACCGTTTATATGGGTTTTCCGTTGGTTGAGTTGGGATTCGGAAAAGAATATTTAGCGAGCGGGGTTTTGGTCGGTACGGTTTATTTAATCATTCCTCTACTGATAGTAATTTATTTAATTCAATATTTATATTGCCGTGAACATTGTTTAAGAGGAGAGATTGTCGGTTTCATTAAAAATCCGTTGGTTATTTCTGCTTTCGCCGGCATTATTTTAAGCTTCCTGAAATTTGATTATCCGCTGCTTTTGAGTATTAAAAAATCAATCATTCTGCTCGGCGCCACGGCTTCGCCGGTCGCTTTGTTTGCCTTAGGCGCTTTCATGTATAAAAGATTTTTGGAAAAGGATTTGGGACGGGTGTTTCTGGTTTCCGGCCTGAAGATGGTTGTCGCGCCAGCGATTGTTTTAATCGGCTCTCTGTATTTTTACAACAACGGCGATTTGAAAATTCTGACTCTTCTGGCGGCTATGCCGGTGGCTGTTTCAACCTTCGTCATCGCCGAGAGATTCAAGTTGGACAAAGATTTAATCGGTAATTCAATAATCATTTCAACAATTTTTTCGTTCATCATCGCGCCGATTATAATTTTTTTGTTTTCATAATGATAATCACTAATTTTAAAAATTTAGCGAAAAATTCTTTACGCAAAAAGGCGCTTTTAATTGCCGAGGCGGGGTATGAAGCGATTGATATCGGGAAAACAATAGGTTTTAGGTGTAAGGTCTTAGGTTTTAGAGGCAAAGAATATTTGGTTATTAAATTACCCAATAAAGAAGAGAAGATTAACCTTGATAACTTTAAGCGGATTTTCATTGTCGGCGTCGGAAAAGGTTCGGCTTTGGCTTCCGCTGCTTTGGCAAAAATTTTAGGAGAAAGATTAACCGGCGGAATCGCGCTGGACGTCAAAGAACTACAAACTACAAACTACAAACTACAAACTTTTGTTGGCACACACCCTCTTCCTTCACAAAAAAACATCAAAGCGTCTCAAAAAATCATCAAATTAGCGGAAAGTTTAGGCGAGAAAGACCTGTTGATTGCTTTTATTTGCGGCGGCGGGTCCGCGCTTTTTTGCGGTTCGGAGCAAGAATTGAGAAATTCGGTTTTGGCGACGAAATTTTTGACAAAATTCGGAGCGGATATTATTGAATTAAACATCGTCAGAAAGCATTTATCCGAAGTTAAAGGCGGCGGCTTGGCAAAACTGGCTTATCCGGCAACTATTGTCTCTCTGATTGTTTCCGATATTTTGGGCAATAATTTATCAATGGTCGCTTCCGGTCCTACGGTTTATGACAAAACTACGAAAAAGGACGCGGAGAAAGTTTTAAGAAAATACTTCAATATGAGGACATCTGTCCAGAAATTAGTCCGCGACTTGACGGAAACGCCAAAAGATAAAAAATATTTTAAAAAAGTAAAAAATATTCTTTTTCTTTCCAATCGCGAGCCGGTTTTGGCAATGGCGGAGAAAGCGAAAAAGTTGGGCTTAAAGCCGAAGATTTATTCTTTGAAACTTAAAGGCGAAGCAAAAAACGCGCTGATAGGGTTAACCATATCAGCGCGTTCAAACGAGGCGGTAATTGCCGGAGGAGAAACAACCGTAACCCTTCGGCAAGCTCAGGGCAAGGGCGGAAGGAATATGGAAGCGGTACTGGGAACTTTAACAAAGTTAATTCAGAATTCAAAATTCAGAATTCAGAATTACGTTCTTTTGAGCGTTGCTTCCGACGGCCGCGACAATACCGAAGCCGCCGGAGCGATTGGCGACATTTTAACCTTAAAAAAGGCCAAAAAATCAGGCCTAAATCCGCAGAAATTTTTGAATAATCATAACTCGTTCCATTTTTTTGCCAAAACCGGCGATTTGATTTACGCGGATAAAAAGAGTTTCAATGTGGCGGATTTGATGCTTGTTCTGAGTTTATCGAAGGAGTAATATAAGAGTATGGAATCTTTCATTAAAAAGCTCAGCGAAGTCGGGATTAAAGACGTCGGCGAGGTCGGGGGCAAAAACGCCTCGCTCGGCGAGATGATTCAAAACTTATCGCACGAAAGCCTGCCTGCCGGCAGGCAGGGAGTGAAAATTCCCGGCGGGTTTGCGACTACCGCGGCTGCTTATCATTATTTTTTAAAACAAACTGGTTTAGGGCAATTTATTAAAAAAACTTTAAGCGGCTTGAACACGAAAAATCTCAAAGACCTGGCGAGGCGGGGGAAACTAATCAGGGAAGCGGTTAAAAAAGCAGAATTTCCCGATGACCTCAAAAGAGAAATTGTAAACGCCTACAAAGAACTGGAGAAAAAATACGGCAAAAATGCCGATGTGGCGGTGCGTTCCAGCGCCACGGCCGAAGATTTGCCCGGAGCGTCGTTTGCCGGCGAACACGAAACGTTTTTAAACATCCGCGGCGCGGAGCAGGTTCTTAAAGCCGTGCGCGCGGCAATGGCTTCGCTTT
>CAYIKS010000013.1:0-10738 GCA_964364125.1 uncultured Candidatus Saccharibacteria bacterium | reverse complement strand
TCTTTTTGATTTCTTCCAAGAGTTTTTTGTCTTCTTTCAGTTTTTCTTTGGTTGCTTCTAAGCCGACGCCGAGTTTTTCGTTTTCAAAAGAATAAGTGTTGCCGGTTTTTTTGACTGCGCCGGCTTTAACAGCCATATTCAAAACATCGCCTTCGTAGGAAATTCCTTGGCCGTAGATAATGTCAAATTCCGCCACTCTGAAAGGCGGAGCGACTTTATTTTTCACCACTTTCGCCTTGGTCCGGTTCCCGACAACTTCCTCGCCCTTTTTAATTTGGGCGATTCGGCGCAAGTCAATCCTCACCGAAGCGTAAAATTTCAAAGCCCGGCCGCCGGGAGTGGTAGTGGGCTCGCCGTAGCCCATCATTCCGATTTTCTCCCTTAACTGGTTGATAAAAATTATCAAAGTTTTAGTGCGGTCAGCCAAAGCCGTAATTTTTCTTAACGCTTGGCTCATCATTCTCGCCTGAAGCCCGATAAATTGCGCTCCCATTTCTCCTTCAATTTCCGCCTGCGGGGTCAGGGCTGCCACGGAATCCACCACAATCACGCTAATCATTCCCGAGCGTACCAAATTTTCCATAATATTCAGCGCTTCTTCCCCGCTGTCCGGCTGAGAAATTAAAAGTTCATCCACTTTCACGCCCAATCTTTTAGCATATTCCGGGTCCATCGCGTGCTCAGCGTCAATATAAGCGGCTTTGCCGCCTTGTTTCTGGACCTCGGCAATGGCGTGAAGCGCCAAAGTGGATTTGCCGCCCATTTCCGGTCCGAAAATTTCCACGATTCTACCGCGAGGAAAACCGCCGACTCCCAGAGCCAAATCCAAAGAAAACGAACCGGTCGGAACAACCGCCACGTCAACTTTTTTCACGTCGCCCATTTTCATTATCGCGCCCTCGCCGAACTTATCCTGAAGCGACTCCAATAATTTATTGAAATCGTTATTTTTCTCTTCATCCTTCTTCATGGTTGATATATAACTTGTTTTATAATTTTTGTTTCCTTACCCAATAATCGTTTAACCTTAAATTCAATTGTATTGATTCCCGGCTGAAGCGCAAATTCTTTTTCAAAACGGCCATCTTCTCCAATCGCAATCTCTTCGCTGTTGATGGTTAATTTATTTTGGGAATTTGTTTCACCTTCTAATTTAATTGAAGGAGTATTGATGATTAAGTTATCAGCCGCCGGCGCGTCAATTTTTAAACCCGGCGTTCCTAAAATTCCCAAAAAATCATTAAGCTTCCATGCTAAAGCCACCGCAATAATAATCAGAACAATCCCTGCCGCTATCTTTCTTTTGTTCAACGGCCGGATAGCAAAGCGGTTAATTGGCATCTTGTCTTCAGCGCCGGAAGTTCTGAATAAATTCTCTTTTTTGTAGGTTTGCCACAGAAGATTGCTGTCTATGTCCAAGACGCCGGCGATTTTCATTAAATATCCTCTGACATAAGGCGCCGGCGGCAAGTTCCGAAAATCGCCGTCGCGAAGAGCGTTCAAAAACCTTTTAGGAATATTCGTCAGTTCCGCCAATCTTTCCAGATTCAAACCGCGTAAATCCAAGACCTCGTTAAAAATCTCCGACAGAGTTTTATAGTCGTTATTTATGGAATTCTTCATTGTAAAAATCCTTGCCCATCGTCGAATCCCTCCTTGCCTTTAATATAAACTTCCCTTGGCTTGGCGCCTTCGCCGGGCCCAATAATGCCCTTAGCTTCCATAATATCCAGAAGTCGGGCCGCTCGGGCATAGCCGAGTTTCAACCGGCGCTGAAGCAGAGAAGCCGACGCTTTTTTGGCTTCGGTTACCACCCTTATCGCTTCTTCCAGTAATTCGTCATCGTCTCCGGACTCAAGATATTCGCCAAGCCCCGCGGTTTTTTCTTCTCCTTCTTCAAATTTCATCGCTTCTTCTTCAATTAAATCTTTATTGTGTTTTTTGATAAAATCAACAACGCGGCTGATTTCCTCTTCGGAAAGATAAGCGCCCTGAATTCTTTTTGGTTTGGAAATTTTAGCGGAAATGTAAAGCATGTCTCCGCCACCGAGCAATTTCTCCGCGCCCGCGCTGTCCAAAATCGTGCGCGAATCAACCTGGCTGGGCAACTGCAAAGCCACCCGGGAAGTGATGTTGGCTTTAATCAAGCCGGTCACCACTTCAACCGAGGGCCGTTGCGTGGAAACGATTAAATGAAGTCCGGTGGCGCGCGCCATCTGCGCCAAACGCACAATATAACCTTCAACTTCCCGGCCGTAAGAAGCCATCAAGTCAGCCAATTCGTCAATCACGATTAAAAGATACGACAGCGGTTCAGTTGAATGTTTCTTATTGTAGCTGACAATGTCGCGGCTGCCGTTCTGAAGCAATATCTCATAACGCCTTTCCATTTCCTTTATTGCCCAACGAAAAACCACCATGCTTTTTTTGGATTCGGTAATCACTTTTCCGATTATGTGAGGCAGGCCTTCATAAATAGATAATTCCACCCGTTTGGGGTCAACTAAAATAAATTTCAAAGTGTCCGGAGAATTTTTATAAAGCAAAGAAACAATCAGCGAATGGAGCGCTATGCTTTTCCCGGCGCCCGTACTGCCGGCAATCAAAAGATGCGGCATTTTTTCAATATCCGCGAAAAGCGGCTCGCCGGAAACGTCCCGGCCCAAGCAAAATCCCAAAAGGCCCGAGCCGACAAACTCAGGATAACTCATCAAACTTCCCAAGCGCACCACGGCCGCGGCTTTGTTCGGCACCTCAATACCGACCAAAGATTTTCCCGGAATCGGCGCTTCGATTCTAATCGGATGAGCGGCCAAAGCCAAAGATAAGTCTTGATTTAAGGCGGTAATTCGCGAAAGTTTTACGCCTTCAGCCGGCTTTAAAGTGTAGCGGGTAACTTTAGGACCGATGTTGATTTCTCCCATTTCTACCGGAATGCCGAAACCCTCTAAGGTTTTTTTAATGATGTTGGCATTGGCTTGCAAATCGCCGGCAGTCGGTTTTTCAATAGACGAACGAAGCAAATCCAAAGGGGGAGCGATGTATCCCCGGGCTTTAAGTTTAAAGGTCTGGGCTTTAAGAGTTGGAGCCGGCTTCCCCAAGGCCGTTTCTTTCGCCTTTTCTACTTGCCCGCCGAAGCCTTGGCGAAGGCGGGATTTCTCCTCTATGCTTGTTTCGGCCATTGCTTCCACGCCGCTCACTTTAAGCGGTTCAATTTCTTCTTCCTCTTCTTCCTCTTCTTCTCTTCTTATTCGCAAAGGCAAATTAAGAGTGATAATAATGGAAATGATAACAGCCGCGATAAGAATAATAATGGAAGCAGTGGAGCCGAAAGGAACTTCCAGCAAGCCGACCATTCTCCCTAACAATCCGCCTTTCCCCGGAAAAATAACGTCGATCAAGCCAAGACCTGAAAGAACGAAAAGCCCTGCGCCTACAAAAGTAATTTGATAAATTCTCCGGCGCTCGGAAGCTAAAAAAACGCCGGCCATAAGCAAAAAGACCAGCGGCAAAAGATAATATCCCCAGCCGAACAAGGCGTTAAAAAGATTGTAAAGAAAACCGCCGATTGGCCCGGCTTTCTGGAAACTCGCCAGAAACAAAACAACGGCGATTCCTAAAAAAATTATCGCCCAGACGCTTTTTTTGGTATCCGGATGCAGCCGCGTTTCCAACTTTCTTTCTTTCGACGAGTCTTTGGCTTTTTCTTTTTTGTTCCCCAAAAAAACTTTCAAACGAGGCTTCGGCTTTTTTGTTTTTTTCTTTTTTTTGCGGGACATATTTTTAATCTTTACTCGACAAGCGCTTTTTTAGAGGCATTAAAAATCTTTCCGGCGATTGAAACCGCTTCCTCGGCCTGCTCTTTGACAAAAATTTCCGACGGAATAGCCGGTTCTGGCACGGCATCGGGATAACGAGTCGAAAGATAATAATGGTCCAGCGTTGTCGCTTGTTTAATAAAATCCAAAAATTCGGGGCGCTTCCTTGATACCTCTTTTATAAGCTCTGTTATGGAATGGATATTTATAAATCTCGCTCCGTCAAAATATAAAACGGCTTTTAACGCCTTTTGCGATGTCTGTTCCGCCAAAAAACAAGCAAGACTATAACTTTCTTCCCGGCAATTTTGTTCCGCTCGATTAAGGGTGTATTCCGCTTCCTTAATCCAGCGTTGGGCATTTTGTTTAAAGTTTCTCATAGAGAATTTTGGCGCTTTCCATAGCGCTCATAATAAAAGGATTTTCGTTTTCCGTCATTTGTTCAAATTCCTCGGGCGTATAAACAAAACAATCGGTTCCCACCGGCAGAATTTTCAGTAAAATCGGGTCAACGAGGCGTTCGACAAAACGCTTTTCCGTCTTCTTGACGAGAATCAAATCCAAATCGCTGTATTCGTCGATATCGCCTCTGGCTTGAGAGCCGAAAAGAATGATTTTTTCCGGTTCATATTCTTTGACGATTTCCCGCGTCAATTCGTCAATATCTATTTTTTCTTTAACCGAGGGATTCATATTGCAAGGCATTTGGGCTTAATTTTAGAATAAATTTATTCGGGAAGCAAATCGGTTATAATTAAACTTATGAATCCTGCCATCTTCCGCGCCTACGACATCCGCGGAAAGTATCCAAAAGAAATAAACGAAAGGGTGGTCTCTGAAATTGTCCAATCAATTGGACAGCGTTTATTTTTTAATTCTTATACCTTAAACCTTAAACCTAAAGTGGTGGTGGGCCACGATGCCCGGTTAAGTTCGCCAAAGCTTTATCGCGCGGCGATGAAAGCATTACAAGATTGCAAGATTGAAAGATTGAAAATTATTGAAGCGGGAATGATTACCACGCCGATGCTTTCATTTTTGGTGAATCATTACAAAGCCGACCTCGGCATAATGATTACCGCCTCGCATAATCCGAAGAATTACAGCGGCTTAAAAATCGTCGGCAAAAACGCGGTGCCTATCAGCGGCAAAGAAATTTTGAAAATTATTTCCGGCGCCGGCCGTGGAAGGCGCGGTGGATTTCTTTGAGCTCTTTGTTGGTCAGATGAGTGTAAATCTGCGTGGTGGAAACGCTGGCATGGCCCAGAAGTTCCTGCACCGAACGCAAATCCGCGCCGCCGATTAAAAGGTCCGTGGCAAATCCGTGTCGCAACATATGCGGATGCACTTTCTCTCCAATGCCGGCTTTGCGGCTGTAGAAATCAACGAGCCGTTGGACCGCTCGGGGGATAATTCTAGCGATAACCTTAGGCGATTTTGATTTCGTCAAACTGACAAAAAGCGCCTCATCGGTGTCAGGCCTTTTATCCAGATATTCCTTAATCGCTTTTTTGGCGCGGTCGGAAAAGAAAACCACCCGCAGTTTATTGCCTTTGCCCCGCACCGTGATTTCTCCGCGCTCCAAATCAAGATAGCGGTTTAGCGAGCAAAGCTCGGAAACGCGAAGGCCTGTTGAAAATAAAGTTTCCAGAATCGCTTTGTCGCGCAAAGTCCGCAAATCATTGCCTTGCGGCGCGTCCAGCAATCTTTCCAAATCCTTGTAATCAAGTGTTTCTATTTGGCGGGTCGGAATTTTCGGCAGTTCTATTTTGTCGGGGGAGAGGACACTATAATCGTTTTTTATAAGATACTTCAGAAAATTCCGCAAAGCGATAATATAGTACGATTGCGTGGTTTTTTTGTATTCTTCGCCTTTAGGAGTTGAAAGCCGCGCCAGGCGCAGACGAAATTCCCGCACCTTGTCCAAAGTAATCTCGCTTTCGTTTTTGATTTTTCCGAAACTTATAAACGCCTTAAGATACCGCTCGTAATTTTCCCTGGTCTTCGGCGAGCGGTTTTTCTCAATTTCCAGATAATCAAGATAGTTTTTGAGAAGAGAATTGATGTCGGGCATTTATATAATTTTAACTCTAAATCGGATTTGTCGCAAAATAAAGCGCGAAGGGTCAGTTCTTCGCGCTAATTTTTGACAGAATCTTGAGAATTTTCAGATGGCTGCTTTTAACATGATTCTGCCACTTCCTCGAGAGAAAGTGGCCATAAATCCTGATTTTCACTCCCCACCAATCTCTTTTCAGAAGTTTTTTGACGACCTGCTGCCAGGAGTAAAATCTGGCGCTGGCTTTCATCGCTTCAATCTGAAGGCGGTCAGCCAAAATATTCTCGGGCCGAAAAACCACATAGTGTCCGTCGTATTTGTCCCATCCGATTCCGGGAAGCAATCTGTTTTCCGATTTTAATTCAGAATAAGTCGCTGTGCCGGGCAAGGGAGTAAGTATGGCAATCTGAATCAAATCAATCTCTTCTTTTTTGACAAATTTCACGGTCTGCCTGATTGTCTTTATGGTATCGCTGTCAAATCCGGCGACAAACATCCCATAAACCCTGATTTTGTGCCGGTGGAACATTCTGACGCTGGCGATAATATCCTCCACTGTCTGCGCTTTTTTGCTTTCTTTCAGCGATTCCGGATTAATGGACTCCATTCCGATACAGACCGTAAAACATCCGGCTTTTTTCATTAAACTCACCAACTCTTCGTCTTTGGCAGCATCCACTCTGATTTGACAGCTCCACTCAATATTAAGCTTCTCCTCAATTATTCTTTTGAGGAGATTTTTGGCTCTTTCTTTGTTGGCGGTAAAATTGTCATCGCAGAAAAAGATGTGCCGGCAAGGGAGATTCGCTTTTATTTCTTCAATCACCCTTTCTGTTGTTTTGTATCTCATTTTCCTGCCAAAGGTCGCCGTTACCGAACAAAACTTACAACCAAAAGGACAACCCCTGGAGGTCTGGATGGAAACAATATTTTTCCCTGTCCAGCCGTCAACCAAGGAAAAATCCGGCGCCGGATAATCGTCTAAATCGCACCAAGAGGATACAGGCGAGTTATGAATTATTTTTCCAAAAAGCTTATAAGAAAGCCCTTTGATGTTTTCAAATCCCTTGCCTGTTTCTATGGCTTTCACAAGAGGCAAAACAACTTCTTCGCCTTCTCCCCTGACAGCAAAATCAGCGTACTTTAATGCCTCGTCAGGCAGGGCGGTCGGATGCGGTCCCCCCAATACCACCGGAATCCCTCTGTCTGAAATTCGTTTCGCGCAATAATAAGCTCCGGGCGCGGTTGAGGTGATGGTTGAAAGCATCACTACATCAGCGCTAAACACTTTATCCCAATCTATTTTTGAAACCGCTTCAATAAAAACATTCGCTTTATGGCCTGCCTGTTTCAAAATTGTTGCCAGAAGCACAGAACCGAGGCGCGGAATATACGCCGACCATCGGCTGAAAATATGGAGACCGGACGGTTTCGGCTCAATAAAAACTATCTTCATCTTCCCCTCCTTTTTGCTTTTCCGTTTAGATTACGCCTTTTACAATCGCCCCGCGCTGGCGGGGCTCATATTGGCGAAGCGATTACCTTTTATTTTTATAATCCGCGGTATCGCTTAATATTTTAAAGACCCTCTGCGCTAAGTTTATTATAGTCCGCGAAAATTTGCCATTAACTCGGGCTTGCTTTTTATCTCTAAATTCTATATTCTATATTCTAAATTCTTATTAAGAATGCTCACCCCCCGTCAAAAACAAAACATAATGAAAGAATTCAAGCTCCATGAAACCGACACCGGCTCGGTTGAGGTTCAAGTTTCTTTACTCACCAAGCAAATCACCGAACTCGCCGACCACCTCAAAAAACATCCCAAAGACAACCACTCGCGCCGGGGGCTTTTAAAAATGGTCGGCAAAAGAAAGCGGCTTTTGGACTATCTTTCAAAAAGCGACCAAAAAAGCTACGCTGCTCTGGCGCGAAAATTAGGATTAAAAAAATAAAATGCCTCACAAAAATCAAAGAATCGGTATCTTTATCGATGTTCAAAATCTTTATCATTCCGCAAAGCATCTTTATCAAGCCCGGGTCAATTACCGGGAATTGATAAAAGCGCTTGTTGCCGGCCGCCAATTAATCAGAGCAATCGGCTACGTGGTGAAAAGCGAGGCGCCGCTTGAGGCGGCTTTTTTTGAGGCCCTGGAAAAAGCCGGCATTGAAATAAGAGTCAAAGACCTTCAGGTTTTTCCCGGCGGGCTGAAAAAAGCGGACTGGGACGTGGGAATGGCGGTTGACGCCATCAGAATGGCGAGTTTTCTGGACGCGGTGATACTGGTGACCGGCGACGGCGACTTTCTGCCCTTGGTTGAATATCTGAAATGGGGACTGGGCCGGGAAGTGGAGGTGGCGGCTTTCGGCAGAAGCGCTTCGGGAAAGATGAAAGAAGCCGCGGACTTTTTTATTGATTTGGAAAAGGCGCCGAAGGTGATACTGAAAAAATGAAATTAAATAAACAGGAATTTAAAATTGATTTCGCCGGACAGCCGCTCAGTTTAACGATTTCTAATTTAGCGGAACAAGCCACAGCCGCGGTTCTTGGCCAGTACGGCGACACCTCGGTTTTAGTGACCGCGGTGATGGGAAACAAAGACCGCGAAGGAATTGACTATTTCCCCCTGGTGGTTGATTACGAGGAAAAGTTTTACGCCGCCGGGAAAATCATCGGCAGCCGTTTTATCAGGCGTGAGGGCCGGCCCTCGGAAGACGCGGTGCTTTCCGGCCGGTTGATTGACCGAACTCTTCGGCCGCTTTTTGACCAAAAAATGCGCCGCGATGTCCAAATAATAATTACCGTTCTTTCTTACGACGAAGAAAATGACCCGACTTTTATCGCTTTGCTTTCCGCTTCGGCTGCTTTGGCGATTTCCGAAATTCCCTGGAGCGGGCCGGTTGCCGGCCTGCGTTTGGCGAAAAAGCCGGGCAGCGACGCGGTTATAAATCCGACAAATTCCTTTTTTGCCGAAAATCAAACGCTTTTTGACGCATTTATAGCCGGTACTGAAAACAAAATCAATATGATTGAACTCGGCGGCAGTGAAGTAAAAGAAGATGAAGTTATTGAGAGTTTCAAGCAGGCGCATCAGGAAATTAAAAAAATTATTGAACTCCAAAAGGAATTAGTCGGCAAATTCGGAAAGCCGAAAACTAAAGTGGAATTGGCAGGGCCATCAGCCGAACTCGTAAAAAAAGTTCAAGATTTCTTGAAAGGCAAATTAGAGGAAGCGGTATATGTGAAACAAAAAACCGACCGCGTAAGCAAAATTGAAGAATTGAAAAAGAATTTCAAAGAGCATTTAACTGCCGAAGGACTAAGCGAACAATTATCAGACGCCGACGCCCTGTTTGAAGAAGAACTGGATAAATTGGTGCGCAAAAACATTGTTGAAGCCGGCAAAAGGCCTGACGGTAGAAAACCAGACGAAGTCCGCGAACTCTACGCCGAAGTCGGTTTGTTCAAACGTCTTCACGGCTCGGCTTTGTTTATGCGCGGCAACACGCAGGCATTGACGGTCACCACTTTGGCGGCTCCGGGCGCCGAGCAATTGATTGAAACAATGGAAATCTCCGGCAAGCGCAGATTTATGCTTCATTACAATTTCCCTCCCTACTGCACCGGCGAAATCGGCAGAATGGGCGGACCGGGACGTCGGGAAATCGGCCACGGCGCTCTGGCGGAAAAAGCGCTTAAATTTATCATTCCATCGCAAGAAGAATTCCCTTACACCATCAGAGTGGTGTCTGAAATTTTGTCGTCCAACGGCTCGTCTTCAATGGCGAGCGCCTGCGCCAGCTCAATGTCTTTAATGGATGCCGGCGTGCCGATTAAAAAAGCGGTGGCCGGAATTGCAATGGGGCTATTTACTGAAAAAACTCAAAACTCAAAACTCAAAACTCAAAACTATAAGATACTGACCGACATTCAGGGGCCGGAAGACCATTACGGCGATATGGACGCTAAGATAGCTGGCACAAAGGATGGTATCACCGCTATTCAAATGGATGTTAAAATTGAAGGTTTGACTCCGGAAATGCTTAAAGAAGTTTTAATTCAGGCAAAAAAAGCCCGCTTGGAAATTTTGGAAGCGATGAATAAAGTTATTGACAAACCGCGAGCCCAGATTTCTTCTTTTGCGCCGATTGTCTCGGTCATTGACATCAAGCCTGAACAAATCGGGGAAGTTATCGGGCCCGGCGGAAAAATCATCAACGCAATTATTGCCGATACCGGTGTCACTTCCATTGACATTGAACAAACAGGCAAAATTTTCGTCGCCGGACCGGACTACGACAAAGTCAAAGCCGCAATTTCCACGATAAAAGGCATCACCAAAGAATTCAAAGTCGGCGATATTGTTGAAGGAGAAGTGATTAAGATTCTGGAGTTCGGCGCCATCGTGGATTTGGGCGCTGGCAAAGACGGGATGATTCACGTATCGGAGCTTAAGGAGGGTTTTGTCAAAAAAGTGGAGGATGTGGTAAAAATCGGAGATTTTGTCAGGGCAAAAATTATAAAAGTGGAAAACGGAAAAATCGGATTGTCGCTGAGGGCGATGAAAGAATAAAATAAAAATTCCCGACAACTGTCGGGGATTTTTATTTTATCAATTTTGAAAGTCTCGATTTTAATCTCGCCGCTTTGTTTTTCTTGATTACATTCACTTTCGCCGACTTGTCCAGTTTTTTATAAACCTGCGACAGATATTTTTGCGCTTCTGTTTTGTCGCCTGAGGCGACCAGTTTTTTATATTGTTTAATAACCGACTTGAGCTCGGTTTTTCTTTTGATATTTTGCTTGCGCCGGCGGATATTCTGCCGCAGGGCTTTTTTGGCGGATTTTATAATTGGCATA
>CAYIKS010000012.1:1624-10869 GCA_964364125.1 uncultured Candidatus Saccharibacteria bacterium | reverse complement strand
TTCTTTGGCTTTTCTGATATTTTTATCATTCAAATCTAATCTGTAGGGATTGGCATTGATTTCCAAAATTGTTCCGGTTTCTTTGGCGGCTTTCAGAATTTTGTCAAAATCAACTTCGTATTCATCTCGTTGTTTTAAAATTCTTCCGGTGGGATGAGAAATTATATCCACATTCGGGTTTTCCATCGTCTTAATGATTCTTTCGGTCATTCTTTCTTTAGGCATTTTCATTTGCGAATGAACGCCGGCGATGACAAAATCCAGTTTTGCCAAGGCCTCATCTTTAATATCAATAGAGCCGTCGGCTAATATATTCGCTTCACAGCCTTGAAGAATTTTGAATTTTGCCTGCCCGCCGAAGCCTTGGCGAAGGCGGGAATTTAATTTATCTATATATTTTCTTTGCTCCATTAATTGTTTTTCATTTAATCCATGTTCAATCGCCAGAAATTTCGTGTGGTCGGAGATGCCGATATATTGATAACCCATTTTCATTGCCGCTCTAACTAATTCCTCAATTATTTCTTTGCCGATTCCTTCTCCCCAGTGCGAATGGCAATGTAAGTCGCCCTTAATATCATTATAGTTAATGAGTTTTGGTAAATTCCTTTTAGTAGCGAACTCTATTTCGCCGGTATTTTCGCGCAATTCCGGCTCAATATAATTCATTCCTAACGCTTTATAAACTTCTTCTTCTTTTTCGCCGGCAATTAACTTTGAGCCGCGAAATAATCCGTACTCCGAAAGCTTCAAGCCTTTATCAATCGCGATTTTTCGCAAGACAATATTATGCTCTTTGGAACCGGTAAAATACTGTAAAGCCGAACCGAATTGTTTTTCCGGCAAAACTCTTAAATCAACGTCAAATCCCTGCCCGTCCGGCAGGCGGGCCTCTTTGAGCCGGATTGACGCCTTAGTCGGTCCTTTGCCCCAAATTTTAACAACGCCCGGCATTGAGACAAAATAATCAATGACTTTTTGAGGATTTGACGAGGTAATAAGAATATCGGCATCGCCTATTGTCTCTTTGCGTCGCCTGACTGAGCCGGCTTCGGAGATTCGCTTAACTTCTTTCAAATTTTTCAATTGAGCGATAATTTTATAAACGTTCGGCAGAATTTCCCCCAGCAAGAATCTCCCGTGGCTGCGTTTCAAAAATTCAATGCTTTCCAGAATGTTTTGCTCTTTTTTTTCTCCGAAGTGCGGCAAGTTGCGGATTTCCCCGGCTTTAGCAGTCCTCTCCAAATCTTTCAGATTTTTTACGCCCAATTTTTTGTAAAGAGCTTTGACGGTTTTAGGTCCTATGCCTTCCACCGCGGTCAATTCATCCAAGTTTACCGGTATTTTCTTTTTCATCGCTTCGTGTTCCTTGATTTTTCCGGTTTTGATGTACTCAACGATTTTTTCGGCAATGCTTTTGCCGATTCCGGGAATTTTTTCCAGCGCTTCAATCCCGCCTTTTTTGTAAATATTTCCAACGTCCTCGCTCAAAGTTTCCAGATTTATCGCCGCTTTTTCATACGCCTGCGGCTTGAAAGGCACTTCGTCCATTTCCAGATATAAGGCGGTGTTGTAAAAGATTTTCGCGAGCTCCTGATTCATTTATTTTACAAATAGAAATTGCCCGTTTTCAAAGTCTATTTTTACCGTCTCGCCTTTTATAATTTCCTCTTTCAGAATTTTTTCCGCCAAAACGCTTTTGATTTTGTCGGAAATGACGCCGCGCAATGGCCGGGCGCCGAAAGACGGGTCGTAGCCGAGACGCGCCACTTCTTTGACAACTTCAGGGGTAAACTCCAAATAAATCCCTTGTTCTTCATCAAGAGTTTTAGCCAAATCACCAAGATTCAATTGGGTTATGGCTTTCAGATTTTCCGGCGTCAGCTCTTTAAAGACAATAATTTTAGAAAAACGGTTGAGCAGTTCTGGCCTGAAAAAATCAACTAATTTTTTCTTCAGATATTCGGCGATGCCTTCCATAAATTCGCCAGCGTCGAGTGCCTGCTTAATCAAATCAGAATGAGCGTTGGAGGTGGCGATGATAATGGTGTTTTGAAAATCAATCGTCCGACCCAAACTGTCAGTCAGCCGACCGTCGTCAAAAACCTGTAAAAAGAGATTTAAAATATCAGAATGGGACTTTTCAAACTCATCAAGCAAAATTAAAGAATAGGGTTTTTGAATGACCGCCTCAGTCAAAGAACCGGCGATTCTGCCGTCCGGCGAACCGATAAACCTGAAAATGCTCTGTTTGTCCTGATACTCGCTCATATCAAATCTGAGCATCATTCGCTCTGAGCCGAACTGAATTTTCGCCAAAATTTTTGAAAGCTCGGTTTTACCGACGCCGGTCGGACCGACGAAAAGAAACGCGGCAATCGGCCCGCCAGCCCTTGAGAGACCGCTGCGATATTCCCGAAGCGCTTGAGACACGCCCTTTACCGCCTCCTCTTGGTTAATCAGCCGCTCGTGAATTATTTTTTCCAGATTAAGGAGCTTCTCCACCTCCTCTTTGCCGGCCCGATGAATCGGAACGTTTGTTTTTCTTTCGGCAATCCTTATCACGTCGTCTGGCGTTAATGTTTTACCGCCTTTTTGGCTGACATCAGACAGCGCTTCTTTAAGTAAATCTTCCGCGCTTGAAGGCAGAAGTTTGTTTCGGAAATATTTATAAGCCAATTCCACCGCTTCTTTGACCGCGCCGAAACTGATTACCAATTTATACTGCTGTTCCAAAATTAAACTGTCGTAAGTAAGCAATCTCGTTGCCTCGTCTTCGCTGATTTCTTCAACCCGGATTGTTTCAAAGGCGTTGGCGAAATCGGTTTGCGATTCAACCAGCTGCTTGAATTCTTTAGGGTAAGTGGCGCCGATGACCGGAAAAGCGTCGTTGGAGATAATCGGCATCAAAATGTCGGCGGCGTTTATCTGTTTCTCGCCGGCGGTCTTTACTAAATTATGAATATCGGGAATAAAAAGAATGACGTTCCCGGCTATAATAATCTCTTCCACTATTTTGTTTAACCGGCTGGCCAATTCTTCCTGCGGCGCTCCAGAAACCAAAGAGCCGATTTGTAAAGACACGACCCGTTTGTCAAACAACGATTCCGGCACTTCGTCTTTGACAACGCGGAAGGCCAAAGCCGCTACCAGACTTTTTTTGCCGCTGCCTGGTTCGCCGACCAGAAGAGCGTTGGGTTTTGCGGGCCGCGATAAAACATCAACTAACCGCTTAAATTCTTTCTCATGACCGATTAAAAATCCAAGCTGTTCCTCTCTGGCTAAATCCGTGAAATCAGTGCTAAAGCGGTCAAGAACCGGCGTTGGTCTGGAAGTCCAAGCCCTGTTCATAACCCGATGCCGGATTTTATAAGGCCGGTGGGCAAAACCGCCCAAACTCGCCGGCAATTTTTTAAGCCACTTAAATCGCCTTTTGAAGCGACTGAAAATCATCGCTTTTTCCAAATCAGTTGGGCTAATAGAAAATAGATTTAAAAGACGCTCTACTTCTTTATCGCTGATAAGGCCCAAAACGGAGAATAAATCCGCCGGATTGATGTCGCGGCTCTGACCGGCGGCTGCCTGAAGAAACGCCAATTTCGCCAGCTCTCCAACTTTGAAAAAAATTTCATCTTTAGCCGCCTTATCTCTATGGTCTTGAAGGGTTTTCTCAATTTTCTGCTTAAATTCCGCCAGGTTAACATCCATCCTTAAAAGCGCTTCGGCAATTTCCGGCCGCTCAACTAAAAATTTAAGCAAATAAAGATAAACATTGCCACCGACAAGACGAGCCCTGTCATATGCCCGCCCTAAAACATCTAAACTTGCCGGCGTTAAATACTTGGAAACATTTATGCTTTGGGAAACTTGGCCGGCATCGCCTTTGCGGCGCGAAAGCCGCGGGAGGAATCGCGTAACCCCAACTAACGATTTTTCCGCTTTTCCAAAATGAACAGCCCGGTCAAACAAAAACAGAATAAAAAACACGCCTAGCCAGAAAAGCCGCTTCACGTCCGAAAGAAGAAAGGTGGCTGTCGCTACGATAAAAATCGAGTAAAAACAATAAGAGATTACTCTCGTTAAAAAACGGGCGGCTGGACCCATTTTGAGCCGCGGCTCATCAAACTCAAGTTTTAAATTTTGTAGATTATCCATGACAGAAATGAAATTCTATAAGGTTTCAAGAAATTATTTTATAAACGATAAAAACCGGAGCAGTCAGCCACAGAATAAAAACAACGACCGCCAAAGCGATTAATATCGCGTAAATAATTCCGCCGACAATAATCCGGCCGCTTCTAAAAATAAATCCCAAGATATACCCTAAAATCGTGCGGTCGCCGTAAAGAGGTTGAAAAATATAACGAAGAGTGATTTTAAAAGCCAAAACGCGGTCGATTTTCTCCAGTTGTGTCAGAATAAAATGACCATAAATGTAAAAACTATTAATATACCAGTGCCGAAAAAATTCTTTTAGACGAAAAAGGGCGCGATTTATCAGATAAAGGGGAAGGTTAATCATTAAAAATAATTATACCACGCCTTCAACCCAGGGCTAAATCCAAAAGAATTTCCTCATATCCTAATTTGCCGGATTTTATAGCCACATCGTAGTCAGCCAAACGGTTTATAAGCTCCGGCGAACGACTCATACTCGCCAAGATATTGAAAATCTTCGCCGGCTCTTCGTGGGAAAGAAACAATAATTCCAGATTTCTAAGCGCCGTTTTCCTGTTGAAATTGCCTCTTAAAAACAAACCGATAAAATCAAATATATTCGGCGACTCATAGAAATCTCCAAATTTCTGGAGCTCAGCCGTGTCTAATGATTTTTTACCGACCGACGAAATCTTTTCAAGTTCGGTTATCAGGCCCCAAGTGTTTTCCTTGAAATTTTCCGCCAGAAAATTTACGGCTTGAGGCGTTAAATCAATGTTCCGGCTTTGCGCCTCTTTTCTGATGAAAAATTTCAAACGCTCACCGCTCAAGTTTTCAAATTTCTGGCTCAAAACCGGCTTTTCCGTTAAAAATTTTGAATCTTCAACCGGTTTTTGGTCGGAAGAAATAACCAAAGTTAAATCGTCGGTTTTCAGCTGCGATTTTAAAAATTGTTTGACTTCCTTCTTGAATTCAATTTCAAAAATTCCCCCGATAACCGCCATCTTAACGTCTTTAAACAGCGAACGACTTAGGGCGAATTCCTGAAGCCGATTGAATTCATCGTCCATTTCCAAATCAAAATATTCCAATGTCAGGTTGGAGTGCTTGCGTTGGTATTCGCCGACAACTTCATTTAATTTTTTCCGCCGGCGGTATGAATCCGGACCGTAGAGAAAGATTATCATCTTTTTATCGCCGCTCTTATGAATTCCCTAAATAATGGATGGGGTTTTAGGGGCCTTGATTTAAATTCCGGATGAAACTGGGTGGCGACAAAAAACGGATGTTTGCTTTTTGGAAGCTCCATAATTTCCATCAGCCGGCGGTCGGGCGAAAACCCCGAAAAAACCAGCCCGCTTTTTTCTAAACGACCGATGTAATCGGGATTGACTTCATAACGATGGCGGTGCCTCTCGGAAATTAAATGCTGCTTGTAAGCAGCGTGAGCGATTGTCCCCTTCTTAAGAACCGCCGGATAAGCGCCCAATCGCATTGTGGCGCCGAAATTTTTCTCGGATAGATTCTTTTTTTGTTCGGGCATTACGTCAATAACCGGCTGGGAGGTTTCGGAATTAATTTCCGTTGTCTGGGCGCTTTTAAGCCCGGCTACCGAACGGCTGAATTCTATCACTGCGAGCTGCATCCCGTAACACAATCCCAGAAAAGGAATTTTTCTTTCGCGTAGATAGCGGATAGCGGCGATTTTCCCTTCAACGCCGCGCGAACCGAACCCGCCGGGTATTATAACGCCGTCATATTTTGATAATTCTTTAAGTTGTTTCGGATTTTTTTCGTAAACTTCCGCGTCCAGCCAGCGGATTTCCGGTTTTCGTCCGAAATAATAAGCGGCGTGTTTTACCGCTTCAATGACGGAAATGTAGGAATCCGCCAGAATAAAATTGCCGGTGCCGAAGTATTTTCCGACAATGCCGATTTTGACCGACCTGTTTGCGGAGCGAATCGTCCGCGCCAATTTCTGCCAATTTTTTAAATCCTGAAAGCGGGATTTCAGCCGCAGTTTGGTCAAAATAGTCGCGCTTAATCTGTCTTTTTCAAAATTAATCGGTATTTCGTAAATACTTTCAACGTCCGGCGCGGAAATAACGTCCTCTTCGAAAATATTGCAGTTGAAAGCGATTTTCTCCTTGCGTTTTTTGTCTAAAGGCACCGAGGCCCGAGCGATAACGATATCTGGTTGAAGGCCGGCCGAGTTTAATGTTCTTACGGCGTATTGCGTCGGCTTGGTCTTAAGTTCGCTTTCTTTGCCCTGGAGCGGAAGATAACTAACCAAAACCAAAACCACGTCATTGGGTTTTTTAAGTTTGAGCATTCTGATAGTTTCTAAAAACAAAATGTTCTGGTATTCGCCGACCGTGCCGCCGATTTCGGTGAGAACAATTTCCGCCTTATTTTTGCCTGCCGCTTTATCAATTTTGCTTAAAACCTCTAAAGGAATATGAGGGACAACTTCCACGCAATGACCGCCGTAACCAAGATTTCTTTCACGATTAATCACCGCCTGATAAACGCTACCGGTGGTCATATAATTGTCTTTGGTCAAATCGCGGTCAAGAAATCTTTCATAATTTCCCATATCCTGGTCGCATTCCATCCCGTCGTCCAAAACGAAAACCTCGCCGTGCTCGGTCGGATTCATCGTTCCGGCGTCAACGTTAACGTAAGGGTCGATTTTTATGGCCGTCGCCTCAAATCCTTTTGACTGAAGGATTTTTCCGATGGAAGCCGTTGCCACGCCTTTACCGACCCCGGACATCACTCCGCCGACAATAAAAATGTACTTCCTCATTTTTGGCATTTTGGCCTGCCCGCCAAAGCCTACGGCTTTAGCCGTTGGCAGGCGGGACAATAATGCGCTGACCGGCCGCCGATTTTAATCCTTTTAATCAAGGTTTTGCAGCGCGGGCAGGGTTCGCCTTCTCGTTGATAAGCTTTTCTTATTTTAGCATAAGCGCCAGGTTTGCCGGTCGTGTCCCGATAATCGCTGGTGGAGGTTCCCCGTAATTTTACCGCTTTTTTTAAGATTTGTTTCATTGCTGAATAAGTTTTTTTTAACTCATCGACTCTTAACTCATCAACTCTTTTTAGGGGGTGGATTTTCGCCTGCCATAAAATTTCATCGGAATAGATATTGCCGATGCCGGCAATGACTTCTTGGTCCATCAGGGCTTGCTTAATCTTGCCCTTTTTATTTAAAATTACTGATTGAAAGATTGAAAGATTGAAAGATTTATTCAGCGGCTCCGGTCCGATTTTCGCCAAATCCGGCGAATTTTCGATTTCTTCTTTCAGCCCAAATAAAACTTTGGCGAATTTTCGCAAATCCGAAAGCGCCAATTGCCAGCCGTTGTCCAGATAAAAAATCAGATGAATATAATTATTAACTTTTTCCTCAAGCGGCCCTTTTATTAAAGGGATAATTCTATCTTTACCCTTTTCCCTTTTCACATTCCACTTGCCGTATAATAAATGGCCTGTTAATTTTTGATGAATAAGTAATAAAAACTTTTGACTTTTGCCTGCCTGCCGGCAAGGCAGGACTTTTGGCTTTTGACTTAAATATATAAGAATGTTTTTCCCGCGGCGCTTAATCCCGCTAATTCTTAAATCTTTAATCTTAAATCTTAAATCTTCCGGCTTAGGTCTTTTTATTAGCTTCGGCGTATCGAACCAAACGCCGGTAATCCGGCGTTTAATAATTTTTTTATTCAAGTCATTTACGATTGTTTGAACCTCGGGTAATTCGGGCATATTTACTCTTCCCCGTACACTATCTCCTTCGCCGGTATCAGTTTCGGGTCGGTCGGCAAGGTGAAATAAAAGGTGGTGCCGCGGTTGATTTCCGATTCCGCCCGGATATCGCCGCCGTGACGCCTGATAATGTTCCTGATAATATAAAGTCCCAAACCAATGCCTCCGGGCGCTGATTTGACCGCGTTTTCCGCCCGGAAAAACTTTGTGAACAATTTTTCTACATCTTGAGGCAACATGCCCAAACCCGTGTCTTTGACGCTTATTTGAAGAAAGGGCTTGTCTTTCAATCGTTCAAGGCCAACTACTACTTCTCCGTTTTGAACGTTGTATTTTATCGCGTTATCCAAAAGATTGGAAATGGCCATCCCTAATTTTTGGACGTCAACGCTCAACATAATGGATTCCTCGGCCGGTTTTTGGAAATAGACTTTCACGCCCGCTTGTCTGGCTAAATCTTTGACATTGGCTAACGTCTCTTCGATAAAACTTACAATATCAATATTTTCAAAATTATAACCAAATTTGCCTTCTTCAATTTTGGAAGCGTCCAGCAAATCATTGACGTTCCGCAAAACTTCTGAGGTAGCGCGAAAGCCGTTCTCAACGATTTCTTTAAGCGACTCGCTTAACGGCTCTTTCCTAAGCGATTCAAAAGCCCAATGAATGCCGGCCAAGGGTGTTCTTAATTGATGGGCCGCCACGGTGATAAACTCGTTTTTTGAACGCAGAAGTTCAACTTCCCGCGTCCGGTCGCGAATCAGTTTTATAAAACCCAGAAGCCGGCCGTGCGAATCGATAATTCGGTCGGTAATCACCCTTAAAGACAGCCGCGGTTCGTCAAAAGACATTTCCACAATCTGCGGATAAACTCCGGCTTCGGAACGTCTAATCACCGTGGCCGCCAATGAAGGAAAGATAATCCGGGTAAGCAATTCAAATTGACGCTCTTTTGCCCGCTCAGGCGAAATTATCTGTCCCACTACTGATTCGGCGCCGATATTGAAAATCTGCTCAGCCGCTTGATTGAAAATCAAAATCTTAAAGTCCGGACTGTAAGCGACAACGCCGTCTTTGAGATTGGAAATGACGCTTTTTAGTTCGCTGTGCTCTATCTTGATTTGAAGATTGCTGCGCGCCAGCCGCAGATTATTGATGAAAATAAAAAGTCCCAAGACCAGCAGAAGACCGATACTGATGAATGTCCAAACAGCGGGGAGATAAAGGATGTCTATGACGGCGATAAATAAGACAAACGGCAGGAAATACCAAAAAAGCCGCATCTCCGGCAAACTGAGATATAAGGAAATTTTTTG
>CAYIKS010000012.1:0-1524 GCA_964364125.1 uncultured Candidatus Saccharibacteria bacterium | reverse complement strand
GGAAATACCAAAAAAGCCGCATCTCCGGCAAACTGAGATATAAGGAAATTTTTTGCCAATACTTCATTTTATAGTTCCAAACTATAAATTTTCTTATCGTAGCGGTTAATGAAAAGAAGCCGGTTGCCAATAAAAGAAAACCGGATGGCGTCAATAACCGGCTCATCAGCCGAATAAATTATTTCAGAACTGTTCTGGTTTATGTCAATTCTGTAAATGGCGTCTTTGAAATAAACCGCCCTCTTGAGAAAATCATCGGGAAGATTAATTTTAGAGCTGAGATTCTGCGGTATGGCGCAATAAAGGGCTGACAATGTTATCAAGCATTTATCCGGTAAAGTGGAGAATTCAAAATCGGCTTTGGCATTGCCGTCTTTGTCAATAAGCTGGAGTTGGGGGGCGCGCTCCGGCTTGGCGCCGACTGTAAACCTCAATCCCCAACTGGCGTCGTCGGCGAAATTTACGAGCAATCCTTTGCCGGTTATTAGAAGTTTAATCGTTTTATTTTTTACGCTTACTGACCAAATTTCTCCGGTGAGTTGGGCCGATGGTTTGGAAATTAAAAGAATCTGGTCGCTGGTCAGCCATTTTAATTCAAAGTCCTTCTGATTGAGGGATAAAATTTTCGTCGTTTTCGGCTTTGCGGCGGTTAGGTCTTTAATTGTTAAATTGTTGATTGTTGAATTGGTAGATGTTTTTTCAAGATAAGCGATTTTCTGACTGTCCGGAGAAAAATCTATTGCCGTAATGTTTTCAGAAAGCGGCTGCCAAACGCCGGTGGCGACATTATAAAGATTAAACTTGGGGGAAGTTAAATCGCCGGATTTAACGATTACGAATTTGCCGTCTTTGCTGGTATAAACAGACCGAAGGCCGCTGACGGGTTCGGAAGTTGCCATTACGTCGTCGCCGCTCTCAATAACTTTAAAAATCTGGCCGCTTTCGTTGACGTAGAGAATTTCCATTTGCCCTGAACCGGCTTGCGCAGAACTCGTTGAGGTCATAAAAGGGACAATCCAATAATCAAAAACCCCATAGTCACTGACGGCTCTCAGTTTGGGAACGGAAATTCCCGAATCCGCGCCAGCGCCGGCATCGCCTCCGGCAGGCGGGCTAAACGGAAAAGTCGGCGCCATTGGAAAAGAAGCCGGCGGCTGAAGAATCTCCCGCGATTTTTCCCACGCCAAATAAACGCCAAGACCAAAGGCAATAACCGCCAAACTTATTCCGGAAATAAGTATTATTTTTTTCATATCGCTTATTCGTTGATTTTTTCCTTTATCTCGCTAATTTTTCCTCCAATGCTGTCTTTCAAACTTGCCGCTTCTTTCTCAATGTTTGTCTTGTGGAGTTCTTCGGCTTTTGTTGGAAGCCCTTTCGCCTGCCTTATTTTAATCAATTCTTCCATTTGTTTTGACCGTCGTTCCAAAAGCGTCTGCCGCCGGAAAGTTGACGCCAGTTTTTGAATGGGTTTCATTATGGGCTTGATTATGGGTTTAAGCATTTAGATATTAAAATACAATA
>CAYIKS010000011.1:0-13272 GCA_964364125.1 uncultured Candidatus Saccharibacteria bacterium | reverse complement strand
TTGACCGCTCTGCCACCTGCGCGTTCATTTTTCGTCGTTCGTCAATTCTTTATTATTTTCGCCGAACAAATCGTTCTTCTCCTTTTCGCCATTTGTCTTTTTGAATTTATTCAGATGATTAGTCAAAAGATTATCCCATTTAAGAAACCAAACCCGCAGCTTCCTTAATGTTTTTTCCATAAAACTGCTGAAAATGAAATCAAGTTTTTCAATCGGCAATGTAGCAATCAAGCGGTCTAATTTGTTCGGCGATTTTTTCGCCGCAGTCTCAACCGTATCCCCTATTCGCGGCGCTGCTCGGGCAATGAGATAAATCATTATCCCCAAACTGACCATTAAAACGATTTGAAGAATGAAATTATGCATTAGATTTCGTATCTGCAAAATCTTTCAACTCGAATATTCTCTCCTATTTTCGCAATCGCCTGTTTTATCAACGTCTCCACGGTTATTGATTCGTCTTTAATATAAACCTGTTCCAATAAATCTTCAACGCCTTCGGGGTTCATTGCCGCAATCTGCATCGTCAAATTATGCGCCAGTTCTTTAAATAGAGGATTTCGCGCCGCAAAATCAGTTTCGCAGCGAAGTTCCAACAAAACTCCCACCCGTTCATTATGAACGTATGATTCCAAAAGACCGGCTCCGGTCAATCGCTCGCCTTTTTTCCCGGCTTTCACCAACCCCATTTCATGAATAACGGCGATTGCTTTTTCAAAATCGCCTGCCGCTTCTTTAAGAGCTTTATTACATTCCATCACGCCGGCGCCGGTAAGTTCGCGAAGTTTTTGAATTTGTTCCCTCATCAAGATATTTTTTCAATTATTCTGTTTATTATCCACTCAATGCTTGATTTCGCGTGGTCGTTTGCCGGAATCGGATAGTCCACTGCCGCCGGATCGTCATCGCTGTCGATGAGCGCCGCCAGAGGAATTTTTATCCTTTTCGCTTCTCTCAAAGCCGTAGTATGCCCCTTCAGATTTGTGTCAATCATAAATAAGGCGTCGGGCGTTTTGGTCAAATCTTCCAATCCAGAAAACATTCCTTCCATCCGATGAATGTTTCTGTTTATCATTACCCGTTCCTTTTTGGTGTGCTTTTCAAATCCGCCTTTTTCCATCTCGCTCTTAATTTTCTTGAAATATTCAAGTCGTCCGGAGATAATTTTGAAATTCGTCAGCAAGCCGCCAATCCAACGATTTTTCACATACGGCAGATTAAATTTTTTCGCCAATTCTTCCATTACTGAATGGGCGGCCGGCTGAGTGGCGACCAAAAGAACGGTTTTATTTTCCTTGAGTTGCTTTTTCAGGAATTCCGCGGCTTTGTCTATGGCGGACAGTGTCATTGCCACGTCAATAATTTCTATGCCGTTGCGATTAGTATGAATGTATTGTTTGAATCTCGGTTGGGTTTTGGTTTTTTTATGGCCGTACATAATGCCGGCAGCGAGCATTTCTTCAAGCACTTTTAAATCCGCCTCAGGAGCGGCGGTTATTTCCGATACCGAAAGTTCGCCCTTATTTAAATTTCCCGCGTTTAACGCTAAATCCATATTGTTATTGTTTTTCACTAAAAATGCGAATAGAATTCGCATTTACGATTAAGTATAACGAAACAGGTAAAAAAATCAACCCTTCGACAGGCTCAGGGCAATGTCCCGGCTAATCAATCTCAATCTTTACCCTTTTAACGTTGTCCGGCACTCTTTTTACCCAAAACGGCCAGAGAGAAGCAGTGGCTTTCTCAACTCCTGGCAAGGAGAAAATTGCTGTTTTTAACTCTGCTTCTTTTTTGTTTAATACTGATTGCTTTAATTTTTCACTGTCTATCGGCTTCCAGAAAACGCCTTTGAAATTTATCGGGAAAGACATTTGCCCTTTGGCAAAATCCGCCCGGCCTACGCCGTATTCCAGCTGATAATTTTTGAGCTCAATATCTGCCCCGAGAGTATTTTTAGCCAGCGCGTTCAGCATGCTCAACAAGTCTCCTTCTTTGAAAACCATCACAGAATATTCGGCTTCAATGAAAATCGGGAAAACGCCGGAGGCGTCAGCTTCTTTGCCGATGTTTTCTTTTACAACGTTGAACTGTTTGCTTCCTTCAATAAATTTTAACTCCGGCGGAATTTGAGCAAGCACGAAAACGTCCAAGTTTTGTTTCAATGTTTCAATGGTTTTCTCTCTGCCTTGTTTAATGTCCGCGTCGGTGGGCACGCTGATTTCTCCGACAAAGCCGCCGCCGAGCGGTTCATTAATCGCGCCATAAAATCCCTGATACTTCGGCGTGCCGGAAAATCCAGGAATGGAAAGGCGGCTAATCGGACCGATGTTGTATTCTGCGCCGGCTTTATCAGCGGTAATTGCCGCTTCAACGCTTGAAGGAACTATTTTCCCTTCTGAAATTTTCGCTCCCGGCACGGTTAATTTCGAATCCAACCGGAAAATTTTTCCGTCCGGCGTGGAGAATCTCGTGCCGGCGACAAGCGTCTGAGAATCAGAGCTGTAAGCGTTATAAACGACAATCTTGCCTTTTGCTTTTCTTTCAACCTGCTGTTTGCCGGTTGCCGGAAACGTCAAAGTAATATTTTTCCTCTGAGAAAAAATTTCTCCGGGCAGTTGTTTATTGCTCGCGTCAATAGAAGCTGCGTTTTTATCAACGAGCGCCGAATCGACATAGTCCCAGTTGGATTTTTTAGTTGTAATTTTTATCTCTGCCCTCGGCAAAAATTCCAAAGCGGCGTAAACCAAGCCCGCCAAAAGCGCCAAAATCGTTACGGACAAAACAGCGGTTTTAAACTTGATTCTGAATCGTCGTCGTTTTTTCTCAATAATTTCGTCTTCCTCGCGGAATTTTTTGATTTCCTCCTTTTCAAATTCTTCAACTTCTTTTTCAAACGCTTCCAGTTTCTTCTCCGTGGGTGTTTCAGGTTTTAGCGCCGGAGCTTCCGCCGGTTTCTGAATTTTTTCTCCGGGAACGACGATGTCCGCCATTTTTTTCTTTTTTGATTCGTACGCCATAGTATTTTTATGATATCACAGTCGCTCTGATTCTTCTAACCCCGGCGCCAACCGCTTCTTCTTTCAAAATTTTAAATTCGCCGATTTCTGAAGTTTTTTTCACGTGCGGACCGCCGCAGAATTCTTTACTTATCGCGGTTTTCAAATCATCGCCGATGAAATAAACCTTCACAATATCGGGATATTTCTGTTTGAAGAAATGAAGCGCGCCGGTTTTCTCCGCCTCTTCTTTGGGCATTTCTTTGAAAGAAACTGGTAAATCTTCTTGAATTTTCTGATTGACTAAATCTTCAACTTTTTTAATTTCCTCAGCAGTCATTTTGCGGTTAAAAGAAAAATCAAAACGGGTGCGCTCGGGATTAATATCCGAGCCCATCTGCTGAACTTCCCCGCCTGCCATATGGCGGGCAGGTTTGCCCAAAACCTCCCGCAAAGCCCAGTGGAACAAATGGGTGACGGTATGAAGCCGGATAACTTTTTTCATTTCTTCTTCGCTAGCGGCTTTCAATTCGCCGGTATCCAACAATAAGCCGTGGCCGCCGAATTTTTTCTCCGCTCCGGCGCGGGAAATTTCCTGATGTTTTTCAAATTCTCTGTCAAAAACTTCCTTAATATCGACGGATTTCCTTTTTGCCAATTCTTGCGAAATCTCTAAAGGCAATCCGTAGGTTTGATAAATATCGAAAGCGGTCTGTCCAGTCAATTGGACATCTTTTTGATTTAATTCGTCTATTTTTTTAATTCCCTCGCCTATCGCTTCCTGAAATTTCTGTTTTTCTTCTTCCATAACTTCTAAGATAATTTTTGTCTCTTTTACTTCCGGATAAATTTTGCCGAATTTTTCTTTGATAATTTCAACGCTTGCCGGAAACAAATCAGCGTGAATGTCGTATTTAACCTCATACGCCAGAATCCGGCGAAGCAACCGGCGCAAAACATAACCCGCTTCTTTGTTTGAAGGCCGAACGCCGTCGGCAATCAAAAATACTGAGGCGCGGAGGTGGTCAGCCAAAATTCTAATAACTCTTTCATGCTCCGCTTGCGCTTCTGGCGAAGCGAGGTCACATATTTTTAAAACAAGCGGCTGAAAGATATCGGTTTCAAAAACATTATCGGTGCCCTGCATAACCGCCGCCAATCTTTCCAGGCCCATTCCGGTATCCACTCCCGGATTTTCCGCTTTTCTCAGTTTTCCGTTTTTCTCCTGATAGTATTCATTAAAAACTAAATTCCAAACTTCTACATTATCTACATAGATTTCCGTTGTCGGTCCGCAGGGTCCTTCCTCGCCGGTCGGGCCCCAGAAATTATCCTCTCGGTCGCCTTTTATGATTTTTTCTTTCGCTATCCCAATTTCCTCATGCCAAATTTTATAAGATTCTTCATCAAAGGGAACTTCTTTATCGCCGCCAAAAACCGAAATTTTAATCCGGTCGGTACTTATGCCTAAAATTTCCGTAACAAATTCATAAGCCCAATGAATGCTTGAGCGTTTAAAATAACCGTCCGTTCCCAAATCTTTCGGGTCGTCGGAGCCGACTGGACCGAACGAAAAATTTCCCAGCATCTCAAAAAAACTTAAATGGGCTTTGTCGCCGATTTCCTCAATGTCGCTGGTCCTGAAACATTTCTGACAGGAAGCGGTTTTTTGCGTTCCGAAATCTTTCAGTGCGTTTAATTCGCCGGTGTAATATCTTTTAAACTGCTGCATTCCTGCGGTTGTCAAAAGCACCGACGGGTCGTCGGGAATTAAAGACGAAGAAGGCATAATGGCGTGCCCTTTTTTCTTAAAAAACTCAAGAAATTTTTGACGAATATCTTCGGAAGACATTTTTATTCCTCTTCCAATTCACTGGCTTTTTCGTGGACTTTTATTTTTTCCAACGCTTTGGCTTCAATCTGACGGATGCGTTCGCGAGTGACGCCGAATTTTTTTCCAACTTCCTCCAAAGTATGAGTTATTCCGTCTTCCAAACCGAATCGCATATTGAGTATTTCCTGCTCGCGCGGCGCCAAGCTGGCCAAGATTTCCTTAATTTTGTTTCTGAGCAAAGAACGGGCGGTCATTTGCGACGGCGTTAAACTTTTTTCATCTCTGATGAATTCCGACAAAGTTGAATCTTCATCTTGCTCTCCCACCGGCGCTTCTAAGGAAAGAACCTCTTGGGAAATCTTCTGGATATTGCGGATTTTATCAACCGTCGTCCCGAGCTCAATGGCGATTTCTTCGGCTAAAGGCTCACGGCCAAGTTCCTGAAAAAGCCGGCGTTTGGTCTGGGTATATTTGGAGATGTTTTCCACCATATGAACCGGAATTCTGATGGTTCGCGACTGGTCCGCTAAAGCGCGGGTAATTGCCTGTCTTATCCACCAAGTGGCGTAAGTGGAAAATTTAAATCCTCGGCGATAGTCGAATTTTTCGACCGCCTTTGAGAGACCGATATTACCTTCCTGAATCAGGTCCAAAATGTTTAAATTGGGGCTGCGATTTACATAACGTTTGGCAATTGAAACAACCAGCCGCAGATTGGCCCTAATAAGCCGCTGCCGCGCCTGTTCGTCGCCTTTCTCATTTCGTCTTGCCAAGTCCTTTTCTTCTTGAGCCGTCAGTAACGGCGTTTTGCCGATTTGTTTAAGATAGGTCTGGACAGCGTCCGGCAGACCGATCTCCTCAATCTTTGTCGTCGCCAAGAGTTCTTTTTCACTCGCCTCTTCTTTTTTCGGCATTTCAATCAGTTGGCTGACTTCCACCACCTTAACGTTGGCTTTTCCAAGTTGCTCGTAGACTTTGTCCAGAAAAGCGACGTCTTTTTCGATATTCGGGAAATAATATAAAATCTCCGTGTCCGTCACAAAACCGCGCTCCTTGCCGCGTTTTATCAATTCTCCGATAATCTCTTCATCAAACTTGAACTTTTTCTTCGCTTCTCTTATTGTCTTCTTAACTCTTCGCTTTCTGACCTTCTGTTTCTTTTTCTTCTTTGGCTTCTTCTGTTTATTTCTTTTCTTGCCCCCCCATTTTTTGCCCCTTTTTAGTCGATGTTTTTTCATACCTAACTATTATGCGTCAATTTTGACACCCGGTCAAATTCCTGAAGAATTTCCGACAACTTTTTTTCGTCTCCGGCTTTCTCCGCTTCTTTTATTTCTTTCGCCAGTTCACGTTTTTTTTCTTTATAATATTCCAGTTCTAAATGTTTCAGGAGGTCGTTAAACTCGCGAACTATTTTTTCTTCGTCCAAATTCTGCGTCTCAAAACTTGAACGGAGCGATATTAAATTCATTAAATCGCCAAGCCCTTGGTCCAATTCTTCTTTCATAGATAATTTTCCGTAAATTTTCCGGTAATCAACGGGTAAGTATTCAAAATAATCCTTGAGCTGCGGCGACAAGTCCTCTTTTGCCAAAATCAAGCTCATCAACCGTTGAGCAATCAGTTCTAAACGCGAATTTTGAATTTGGAATTTTGAATTTGGAATTTGTTTAGAGATTAGAAATTCGGATTTAGAAATTTCTTTCAGCTGCTCCATTTCTTCCGCCAACGCCTTTTCCTCTATTTTTGTTCTTAAAGAAAGTTCCTTAATCCAGTGCGCCCGTTCCACCGAGCTGGCAAGCATTTTAATCTTCCCAAGAACAATCCGCAGGTTTTTTTTAAACTCGCCCACATCAATTTTGAGTTTTGAGTTTTGAGTTTTGAGTTCTTTTTCAAGATATCGTTCAAAATAAAATTCCATTGCCGGTTTAGCTTCATTAATAAGACCAACCAAAGCCCCCGGAGATTTCTGAACCGTTTCAGCCGGGTCTTTGTAATCTTTGAGAACCACTAAGCCGACATTAAAATCCAAACCATCCGCCAAATCAATGCTTCGTTCGGCCGCCTTGAGCCCGGCTTCGTCATTGTCAAAAAGAAAAATCAGACGGTCGGCGATTCGGCGCAAAGTTTTTAAATGGTCGGAAGTTAAAGCCGTACCGGAAGTGGCAATGACATTTTTCACGCCGTCCTGATAAGCCATTAAAAAATCCATCTGGCCTTCCACAAGGACCGCTGATTTCTGTCCGGCTATTTCCTTTTTTGTTTTATGAAAGCCGTATAAAATTCTTGATTTGTTGAAAATCGCGGTCTCGGGACTATTAATGTACTTTGCTGTTGATGCGGCAAACGCGGATTCACGCTGATTGCTAACTGGGAAAATCCTCCCTGTGAATCCGACGGCTTTTCCGAAATAATTGTAAATCGGAAACATGAGCCGGCCGCGGAATCTGTCAACATAACTCCCCTTCTCTGTTTTGACGATTAAGCCGGCTCTTTCAATATCTCTCACGTCATAGCCGGAATTGATTAAATAGCGGGCTAAATTGTCATATCCAGCCGGCGCAAAGCCCAGTTCAAATTCTTCAATCGTTTCCCCGAAGGAAAACAAGTTTCCTACGGGGCTAGCTTTTTTAAGTCCACGAGAAACAAGATAATCCACCGCTTCTCTTGATAAAGCCAGCTCTTTTTTAAAAAATTCTTTGGCCGCCGCGTTAATGTCGTACAAAATGCCGAATTGTTTCTGGTCAGCCGGACTGATTCTTTTAAGTTCCACGCCGGCTTTTTCCGCCAAAACTTTCAAGGCCTCGTAAAATTCCAGATTCTCGTATTTCATCAAAAACTTGAAAATATCGCCGCCTTCGGCGCAGGCGCCGAAACAATGCCAGGTCTGCCGCTCCGGCGAAACGATGAAAGAAGGCGTTTTTTCCTTGTGAAATGGGCAGGTCGCCTTGAAATTCTTGCCAGCCGGCGTCAGCGTAATGTAGGAGCGGATAAAATCCACGATATCCAAACGTTCTTTGATTTCGGCAATGGGGGAAGTCATAAAATAATTATAACTCTTTCTTTTACTATTTCTTTAACCAGCGCCGCATAAACGTGGTGTTCGCCGAAGCGGGGAATTTTGATTTTGGAAACCGAGGTCTCGTGCTTTGAGCGGCTGGCTAAGTGGCGAAACAATGTATCGCGCGAAATATGGGCGCGATGAATTTCAAAACTCTGGCCATCCGGAAGTTTTTTGACGTTTTTGGCGACAAAATCGGCATCATCAAGTCCGTATGTTATCGTTTCCGCGTTCGTGAAAGTAAAAAGTCCTTTCACCCGTTTATCATCGTTGTTTAGAATCAAAAGGCCGTTTGTCGGCAGAACTTGAACCAGTTTTTTGTATTCTTCGGCGATTTCGTCCAAATCCTCAAAATTCTCCTGATAAATCATCGTGATGGTCGTAATGACTGCGGCCTGCGGCTTGACGATGCTCAGGAGATAATTCATATTGTCGGGTTTATCGATTGCCATTTCTAAAACTAAATACTGCGGGACATTCCGCACGACAGACAGGCGAAGGCTCAATAACAATGCCAACCAGATAACCCTAAGCCAACCCCAAAAACTTCCTTCGCCGGAAGGGAGGTTTAAAATTGAAAGCGGCAGGCCGATTTCAGCGTTGAAATTTTTTCTATTGCCGCGCGCGTTTAATCCTTTCTCCAACAAAACTCCCACTATCTCCTCTTTCATCCAATGTCTTCCGGTTGTTCCGGCAATTACGAGCACATACGATTTGGTCCGCCAAAGATAAAATTTCGCCGGCCACTTTAATAAAAATTGAATTATCTTTCTAAAAAGAGAGTTCATATAAAATATTCTTTAATCCTCTTCATTGCTTCATTGATGTCTTTTTCGCTGCGGCCGAAGGATATTCTGATATGGTTTTCGCTGGAAGGCCCGAAAGCGACGCCCGGCACCGCCGCCACTTTTATCCGCTCAAGCAGTTTCAAAGCGAAAGCCCAGGAATTTTTCGCCTGGAAAATTTTATAAGCGGCCGGCAGGATTTTCGGAAACACGAAATAAGCGCCGTCCGGTTTCTGATAAGAAAAATATCTTTGAAGTTCATCTAAATGGCGGCACGCTAAGTCGCGGCGTTTTTGAAATTCTTCACGGAATTTTTTAATGTCTTCGTCGCCGAAATCCAAAGCCGCCAAAGCCGCGTATTGGGAAATCACCGGCGCGCAAGTCACGAGCGAATCATGGACTTTGATAATTTCTTTTATATTTTCCTCGTCGCTGTGGAGAAATCCAATGCGCCAGCCGGTCATCGCGTAGACCTTAGACAAGCTGAAAATGCGAATTACTAATTTTCTTAATTCCGGAATCTGCGCCAGCGAAAAAATAGATGCTCCGCCTGTATAAATGAAATCCTTATATACCTCGTCGCTTAAAATGAAAAAATTTCTTTTCGCCGCCAGTTCGGCGATTTTCAGTAAATCCTCCTTAGGGAAAATCGTGCCGGTCGGGTTATTGGGATTGCAGAACAAAATCGCGGCGGTTCGGGAATTTATTTTTCTTTTTAAATTTCTAAAATCAATCTGCCATCCCTTATTCTCCAGAAGGTTGACAAACACTGGCTTTCCAGCCGCCACTTTCACGGCCTCGGCGTAAGAAGTGTAGCTCGGAGAAAATAAAATGACTTCGTTCCTCCTGCTGTCAATTATTGAAATCAACGCCGCAATAATCGCTTCAATGGAACCGGCAGTAACGATAATTTCTTTTTCAAAATCGTAATACATTCCCTCTTCAGCCAGTTTTTGTTCAATAGTCTCGCGGAGTTCCGGCAGGCCATAAGTCAAAGAATATTTCGCCACTAGTCCCCGGCTCAATGCTTTGATGGCGGCTTTCTTTACCACCTCCGGCGTGTCAAAAGAAGGAATCCCCTGCGCCAGAGAAACCACATCAGGAATTTTACTCGCCAGAAGTTCAATCTGTTTAATCGGCGAGAGATTAATGTTTTGAGTGCGAGAGAACATTGTACAGATAATTATATCTTTGTGAACAAACAAAATCCATCCGCCAGCTGGCGGATGGATTTTGTTTGTTATTCGCCTTATATTACTGGCCTGTGCTGGTTGCTGTATTATCCAGTGCCGCTTTCAAATCGGCTTTAGCTTTTTCCAATGCCGCTTTAAAGTCTTGCTGCGCTTTCTCAAAAATGTCGGCTCGAACTTTATGCTGAATTCAAAACGGCTGGCGAGCCCTCGCAGAGGGCGAGCCAAACCTTTCTTTTTCCAACTGGCGGAGGGTACAGGATTTGAACCTGTGATGCCTTTCGGCATATCCGCTTTCCAAGCGGACGCACTAGACCACTATGCGAACCCTCCTGAAAATCTTCAATTATTCCCCTCTCTTTTATTCTCGGTGAAATATCCCACTATCCTATTAATGAGTTTTTCAACCTCTTCTTTTTCCAGATATTGATAAATCGGACTTTCCATTAAAATCTGCTTGATATCTGTTTTCTTTTGGTCTGATGGTTGAATTTCTTCTTTTTCCCCATTTTTTTCCAGTAAATTTTCCATAAATTTAAACTTTCAAGTCGCGTAAAGCCGCGATTCTTTCTTGAACCGGCGGATGGGTCATAAAGAGTTTGTGAAACCACGATGTCTTTTTCTTGCCTTTAAACGGGTCGTCTAACCATAAATGGGCGGTGGTATTATTGGCAACTCGCATCGGCGTCGGGTCAGATGAAATTTTTTCCAGAGCGCTCGCCAGGCCTTCGGGATAGCGAGTTAATAAGACGCCGGAGGCATCTGCTAAAAATTCTCTTTTGCGGGAAATCGCCAGTTGAATCATCATTGCCGCAATCGGCGCCAAAATCGCCAAAACAATTCCGACGAGCATTAAAACCGCCTGCGCCTGACCCCCGCCTTCTTTGTTCCGCCGGCCGCCGAAAAACATTGAACGCATAAACATATCGGAAAGAATGGAAATGAAACCGACAAGCACTACTATTACCGTTGACAATAACATATCGCGATTGCCAATGTGGGAAAGTTCATGAGCGAGCACGCCCTCAAGTTCGCTTCGGTCTAATTTTTCTAAAAGTCCTTCAGTAACCGCTACCACCGCGTGTTCGGGATTTCTGCCGGTGGCAAAAGCGTTCGGCTGGGCTTCGCGGATTAAATAAATTTTCGGCAGAGGCAAACCGGCCGTGATACAAAGATTTTCCACGATATTGTAAAGTTCCAGGTTGGTTTTCTTTTCAATCGGAACGGCCCGCGACATTTTCAAAACGATTTTGTCAGAATACCAATAAGCAATCACATTCATCAAAACGCTGAAAATCACCGCGAAATATAAGATTGACGGATTGGCGTAAATCCGCGAAAAACCCCAGCCGATAGCGATAACGACAATTAAAAACAAACTGAAAAGCAACCAAGTTTTGCGGATATTTTTATCTTTCTGATTATAGAGAGACATAATATATTATCTTATATATTATCTTAGTTATATCGCGCTATAGTTAAACATAGCAAGTGCATTTATTATAGTTTACATATCTAAGAAACGCCAACGGCCTTTCCCTTTATACGTCGGATAGGCGGGATATTTTCTCTTACTCGCCCTTTTTAAATCTATTTCTTGCAGCCTGCTGAGTTTCTTTTCTTTTTTAGGAGGTTTTTTAAAACCTTTTTTCACAAAACTAATAGTGGAAGGGACAACATCTATCATTTGCCCTATTTCTCGATACTTAAAACCTTGGCTTATTAAATAGAAAATTGCCAAGCGTTTTTCAATCATAATTCGTTCACTCGACGTAAATAGCTTTTCAAATAATTGTTCTATTCCACTTTCTGATTTTACTTCGGCTATTTCTTTTAAAAATCCTGCCCAAATTTTATTCTTAAGATTTCTTTCTAAATATTTTTTACTTACATTAACCATAATTAACATTAAAGCTCAACGTAAAACAGTTATCCTTGCTATTGTTAAACATAGCGCGTAATTAGATAAATCAATGAAAAATTTTTACTTAGAAAAATCGGTGAAAATTTTTCACAATGATTCGCGGATACAATATCTAATTGCTACGGTTAACCATAGCGATACATTCTAATTTAAAATTTAACTTTGACTGATTCTTTTTCCGCTTCGCTATCTAATCCGAAAAATTCTTCCTTCTTAAATCCGAGCGTTCCGGCGATTAAATTCGTCGGAAATGTTTCTGTTTTGGTGTTGTAGTCCATTACGTTACCGTTATAAAATCGCCGCGCCGCCTGAATTTTGTTTTCCGTGTCCGCCAGTTCCCTCTGCAAATCCAGAAAGTTGGCGTTAGCTTTCAGTTCCGGATAATTTTCCGAAACCGCAAAAAGAGTTTTTAGGGTGCCGCTCAGAATATTTTCAGCATCGGCTTTTTCTGTTTTATTTTGAGCGCCTAAAGCCCTTGTCCGCGCTTCGGTGACTTTCTCAAAAACGCCTCTTTCGTGCGCCATATAACCCTTAACGCTTTCCACCAAATTCGGAATCAAATCATACCGGCGTTTTAACTGGACATCAATATCCGACCACGCCTCTCTTACACGATACCGTCTACGCACCAAGCCGTTGAAAGTCAAAATCAGCCAGAGGACGATAACAGCGATTATAGTAATAACGACGTTTGTTAAGTTAAAATAATTCATATTGTTGGTTATTATTCCGACCTTTCAGTAAAAATTATAACAAATTTTAGATATAAATAAATCCCACACATAGCAACAAGCTATGTGTGGGATAAAAGCGCCGCGGAATTACTCCAACGACGCCGTACACATTAATTAGTAATCCTCCATTCCCATTCCGTGTCCGCCGGGCATTCCTTTCTCCTTTTTTTCCGGCAAATCAGTAATTGCCGCGCCGATGGTCAGATAATTCGCCGCCACCGAAATCGCATTGATAAAAGCGGTTTTTACAACCTTAAGCGGGTCAATGATGCCGGATTCTTTGAGATTTTCTATTTTATTGTTGACCGCGTTAAAACCGAACCAGATGTTTTTATGCTCTTCTTTTTTGGCAAGTAAATCTTTAATGACAACGCTCGGCGATTCGCCGCTGTTTAGAATAATCGCCGACAGAGGCGATTCCAACGCTCTTTTTAAAATTGAACGCACCGCTTCCGAAACTGAACCGTGAGTTTTTATGTGTTCCGCTTCGGAAACCACATTAAACAAAGCAATGCCGCCGCCCGGCACAATGCCTTCTTCCATTGCCGCCCGGGTGGCTGCCACTGCGTCTTCAACGCGCTGTTTTAATTCTTTCTGGGCGGATTCAGTGGGCGCACCGACTTTAATGACCGCTACTCCGCCGCTAAGCTTGCCAAGCCGTTCCTGTAATTTTTCTTTATCAAACTCCGAATCGGTCTGCTTAATCTGGTTTTTAAGTTGATGAATTCTGTCGTCAATCGTTTTC
>CAYIKS010000010.1:0-13783 GCA_964364125.1 uncultured Candidatus Saccharibacteria bacterium | reverse complement strand
AAGCTGTTGCTTAATAATTGAGCGGCGATGGTTGCTATCGCCGAACCGACAATTCCATAAATGGGTATTAAAATCGCGTTAAAAATTATATTGCCGATTGCGGCGATAGTCATATAGACAGCCAGCTTTTTTTGTTTGTTATACGCCAATATTGAATTGTACATCAGCGTTCCCGGAAAGATTACGAGCGAAGTGGCGATAAGAATCTGGAAAGGCAAAACAGCGGGCAGATATTCTTTGCCGTAAATCAATTCAATGATTGGCTTACCGAGAATAATGCCTCCGATTGTCAGTGGAACGGCTATTAAAAATACCGCGGTCATGCTTATTTCTATAAGTTGCCTCGTTTTATTGTCGTCTTTTTGCCCTACAAAACGCGAGATGGTCGGGAAAGTGGCGCCTGCCAGAATTGCCGGCAATGCGTAAAGCATCTGGATGATTTTTTGGCTGGCTGAATAAAGACCGATTTCTTCCGCCGTCCGCCACCAGCCGAGCATAATAATATCGGTGTTAAGCATAAAAGCGCCGATGATTCCGGTTAAAGCGACCGGCCAGGCGGAACTAAAAAGCGGTTTTATCAGATTTTTGTCAAAAAAGTTTATTACTTTTTTAAATTCTGTTTTTAGAATAATGATTGACGCCAACGCTCCGATTCCGGTGGCGATTGCGTAGGAAAATGTCAAAGACTGAGAAGTGGTTGAAAAATATAAGGCCGCAAATCCAAGGGCTGTGATTGCGGCGTTGGTTAAAAGTGTCGCCATCGCTTCAAACTCCATTTTTTCTCTGGCGCGGAATAACGATAGGGTAAACTCTCTCAGTCCGTCAAAGATTACTATAAGAGCGACAAAAGGAATGATTGAAGCTATTTTTTCGATTTTTGAAAAATGTGGCGCAACAACCATGACTAAAGCTGCAGTTATTAAAAATAGAAAAATCTTAATCCAAAAAGCCGTTGAAAAATAATTGGACAGCCGTTCCGGTTTTTGCGCCATTTCTCTCGTAAGCGTTTGATTTATGCCAATGTCCGCGAAAATGGTAAAAAACCCCGCTAGTCCCAGAGCGTAAGAGAAAATTCCATACTCAGCGGCGCCTAAAACTCGCGCCGAGTAAATTATTATTACCGCCCTGATTAAACGGCTGGCGATTTGGCCAATACTTAACCAAAAAACGTTTTTAGTTATTGTTTGGCGAGTGCTGCGATTTTGAAAAAGCAGTTCTTTTAATCGCTTAACCATTTGAAGTAAATAAATATCTTATAGTTTTCAATAGTATTAATAGATCCAAAATCAGCGAGCGGTTTTTAATGTAATAGATATCATATTGTAGTTTTTCTTTAGCTTCTTCAATAGAAGCACTGGCTTTGTAATTCACTTGCGCCCAGCCGGTCAGCCCGGGTTTGATGATATGACGGATTTCATAATAGGGAAGTTGGCTATAAAGCTCAGCGAGTTCTTTTCGTTCAGGCCGGGGACCGATAAATGAAACGTCTCCTTTTAAAATATTTATAAGTTGAGGAAGTTCGTCCAGATGAGTATATCGGAGAATTTTTCCGATAAATGTCAGCCGCTTATCGTCTCCGGTTGTCCAAAGGGGGCCTTGATGGTCAGCTATCATTGTGCGAAATTTGTAAAGCGTGAATGGTTTATGACCCTTGCCGACTCTTTCCTGTTTATACATAACCGGCCCGGGAGAAGTGAGCTTAATTAAAACAGCAATAAGCAGAGCCGGACAGAGAAGAACGATAATCAAAACAAGAGAAAGAATGACGTCAAGAAACCTTTTGGCGATGTCGTAGAGCCGACGACGGACGGTAATCTTTTCAATAAACCAACTCTCCTCCAATTCTTCCAACGGCAATTTCTGGAAAATCGTTTCATAAAAACTTATAAAATCCGTCACCTTGATTTCATAAAGCAGTATTTGATAGATGGCATTTACTATCTCCGGATCTTTTTTGAAATGCGGCTGGATAACGACGCCGCTTATTTTGCCGCTGGCAATGATTTGTTTGATTTCCTGTTCCGATTTGCTTTCGGCGTGTTCTTTAATTTGACTGACAACGTCATAGCCAAACTGGGGGTTGTTTTTAAGACGCTGGACGGTTTCATTGATAAGCGGCGAGTCGCCAATGACCAGGAGTCGGTTTCGCAATCCGCCGGAGATGAAAATCTTAGCCAGAGTAAAACGCCAGCCGAGATCAATCAGACCGAAGACAAAAGCGAAAATCGCCAAATTGGTTTTCGGCGTTAACTTAAAAAACGGAACAAAAAGATAAAAAAGAATCGTTGAGATGACGACGCTGACGATGATTGCCAAAGCGAAACTTTGCGTTACCGCTAAATCAATCCTCAGCGACTCATTTTTATAAAGATTCGCCAAATAAAAAACAATCAGCCAGATGATAAAAATTAGGGAAAAGGGCTTGAGGTGATGTCGGAAACTTAAAGGAAAGTAATCCGAACCGTAACGAATAAACAAAGTCAGCGCCAACGAAGCGTAGAGAACGGCGATATCGCCCAAGAGCAATATTATTGATTTAAAATTTGGCATAGGGGGTTGATTTTATTCTCCATTATTCTATAATGAAACCTATGGGAAATCAAAAGGACCGGCTTCTGCCGATAAGTATTTTAATCGCCGCTGTCTTGATTGCCGGCGCAGTCGTCTATTCCAGTTTTAAAAAAACTCCGCAGACAAATATCAGCCAAACAGAACCGGACACCGAACAAATTTCCGGCAAACCGCAGATTGGCGACGATGTTGTTTTGGGCGACCCAAACGCGCCGGTGACTATGATTGTTTTCGGCGACTATCAGTGCCCGTTTTGCGCCAAATTTTTCAAAGAAACGGAATCGTTGATAGTAAAAAATTACGTTGAAACCGGAAAAGTGAAGATGATTTTCAAGGATTTGGCTTTTCTCGGTCCGGAATCAGTAGCGGCCGCCGAAGCGGCTGAATGCGCCCGCGATCAACAAAAGTATTGGCAATATCACGACGCGCTTTATGAAATTGAATATTCTGAAGTAAAAAAAGTTATCGCCGGAGAAATGAAAACTAACGAGGGCAACGGGAATCTGAACAGAAATCTTTTCAAAGAAATCGCTTCGGGGTTGCAAATGAATTCCGACGAGTTTTCAAAATGTTTTGATTCTGAAAAATACGCCGCGGAGGTGGAAAACGACATTAAAGAAGCCAAAGCGTCAATTAGTCGGCTTTCCACGCCCACGATTTTCATTGACGATAAAATGATTCAAGGCGCTTACCCTTATAACGTGTTTTCTCAGGCTATTGACGAAGCGTTGAATAAGAAGTAATATAGGATTAACCCCCGTGCCAACCAGCTTGGGGGCAAAGGGCGAAAATAATAGAGTAACTATAAATATTCGATTTCGATAACTGATATTAATTTTATTAGTCTAAGTTTCGTATATTAACGATTACTCAATATAAAAATGGCATTTGACCAGAATCAAGGTGGCTTTCAGCGCCAGATGTATCAGGGCGATTGGAAATGCTCAAAATGCAACGCTGACATCAAGGAACTTCCTTTTAAGCCGGACCCGGACAGATTGGATCAGCTTCTGTGCCGCGATTGTCACCGTGAAAGACGCCAATCCTTCGGAGGCGGAGGAAGAGGCTCTTTCAGGAGATAAAAAAAACAAAAATCCCCAGGCATTGCGCCGGGGATTTTTGTTTGATAGAATTTTTTATATAATATAACAAAAGGTCGCCATAATTATTCGTAAAATTAATTTATGAATTGGCTTAATTGGGTTAAATTGGTATTAGGTCTTTGGGTAGCAGTTTCTCCGTGGATTCTCGGCTTTTCCGGAATCACCACCGCCTTGTGGAGCAATATAATTGCCGGAGCGTTAATCGCGATATTCGCCCTCTGGGGACTTTTCGGCGGTAAACCGTCAACGCCCGAAGCGTCGCAGTAGAAATGGCAAAAATTAAAATTTATACAACTCCAACCTGTCCCTATTGCGAAATGGCGAAAGAATATTTTCAGGAGAACAATGTCGGTTACGAAGAATATAATGTGGCCGAAGACGACAAAGCGCGGGATGAGATGATTGAAAAATCGCAGCAAATGGGAGTGCCGGTCATTGACATTGACGGCAAAATTATTATCGGCTTTAACAAGCCGGAAATAGAAAAAGCGCTGAAATATGTATGACTTAATCATTCTCGGCGGCGGGCCGGCTGGTGCGGCAGCCGGAGTTTTTGCCGCCAGAAAAAAGATTAAAACATTGCTGGTTACCGAAAGTTTCGGCGGTCAGTCGGTGATTGCCGCAGAAATAAGAAATTTCATCGGTTTTAAATCAATTTCCGGAATTGAATTGGCGAAGAAACTAAAAGAGCATTTGGCTGACCAGGAAAATATTGAAATTAAAGACGGCGTTAGGGTTTCAAAAATTGAAAAGTCAGGAACCGGATTTTCTGTTTTAACAAGTCAAGGCGAGTCGTTTGAGACAAAAACTATTTTAATCGCTTTGGGCAGCCGCTATCGTCGGCTAAACGTTTCCGGCGAAGATAAATTCGAAGGCAAAGGCGTTTTCTATTGTTCAACTTGCGACGCGCCGCTGATGAAAGGCAAAACAGCAGGGGTAATCGGCGGCGGGAATTCCGGTTTTGGAGCGGCGGCTGACCTTTTACCATATGCTTCTAAAATCTATGTTCTTGAATACTCTGACATTTTAAAAGCTGACCAGATTACTCAAGAAAAAATCAAAAATTCCGGCAAAGCGGAGATTATCACGATGGCCGAGGTTTCCGAGATTTCTGGCGGCGAATTTGTTTCCGGTCTCAAATATAAAGACCGCCGCAGCGGGGAAGTGAAGGAGATAAAACTCGACGGCGTTTTTGTGGCAATCGGCTATCAGCCGAACAGCGACTTAGTAAAAGATTTGGTTGAATTAAATCCCCGCGGCGAGATAATAATTAATCATCAAACCCAGAAAACTTCCTGCGAAGGCATCTGGGCCGCCGGCGACATCACCGACGTTTTATATAAACAAATCAACATCGCCATCGGCGACGCCACCAAAGCCGTCTTGAATATCTACGAATATTTAAATAAAAAATAAATCTCTACTCCAATTTACCTCCAAATTACTTAACAGTCTGACGATCGTCTCACTGTTAAGTAAAAAGCAAAAATAAAACAACAAAACTATGAATACTCAACGAATTTTAGAGGTTTTGAAAAAGGCGGAGCGGCCGACTTATATCCTTTTAAACATTTTTATTGGCGGTTATAGTTATCAAAAATTAAAAAGAAGGGCTTTGTATCCGACACTTCCGGATTTTGAGAATAATGAACCGTCCACAGAAAAAACCGAGAATAATTTTTATAGTCTGCTTTCCAGATTGAAGAGACAGGGATTTGTGGAAAGGAAACGGAAAGGAAGTAAAACTTTTTGGAAAATTACGCCAAAAGGAGAAAAAAGATTAGAAAAATTAAAAAATATTTTTAAAGCCCCCAGATTGTTTTACAAACAAGAAAAAGACGGCGGGTTAAATATCGTTGTATTTGATATTCCTGAAAAACATCGAGCAAAACGGAATTGGCTAAGAAGTAATTTATTATCTTTAGATTTTATAATGCTTCAAAAAAGCGTTTGGATTGGCAAGAATAAACTGCCGGAGGAATTTTTAAAAGCCTTAGCAGAATTGGACTTAATTGAATTTGTCCACATCGTTAAAGTTTCTAAAACGGGTACTATAAAAGAATTGAATTTTTAAACATACTTACCTAACAACTTATTACTTAACACTCTGACGATCGTCAGAGTGTTAAGTAAAGTTATCCACAGGCAGGGGTTTGACGGGAATGGGCGAAGGTTTATAATTTTATTTAATTGCCTAGTGAGGAGGCGATTTCTCTGTCGAACACATAAATATTATGTGCTCGACAGAATCGTGCGTCCTCTTTTTTATTTTTACTATGCCCAGTAGTGAAAACTCGATTGCTTTTCGCTATTAAATTCTGGGCTTTTCGCTTGGTCTAAAATAGAATAATTTATCTAACTTCAATAAATATAAGGTCGTCGAAAATAATTTAATTTATCGAGTTTCTACTACTGGGTATGGAAAATCAAGCTCAAAACCCGCAAAACAACCCGAATTTATTGCTGCCAGCCGGCAATCCAAAATCAAAGTATTGGAAATTTATTTTAGGATTTTTAGGGGTGATTATCGGGGTTTTTGTTTTGTATGCCGTTGGGCTATGGGGTTGGCAATCTTTTAAGCAATGGCAGGGGGAGAAAAAAGCGGAAGAAATCGCTCAAAAAATAAAACAGCTTGAACAAGAAGATTACAAAAGGGCAATGGCTGACACTTACGGCGGCAAAACCCCACAGGAAACTTTGCAAATGTACATTGACGCAGTTGAAAAAGGAGATTATGAATTGGCGAGTAAGTATTTTATAGGGGATTATCAGGAGATGGAATTAGAAAGTTCTCGTAAAATGCCTAGTAATGAAATTCAAAAATATATTGATATTCTTAAAAATGCTATAACAAAATTAGATATAGATGGTAAATATGATACTGATAAAAAATATTTTAGTTTATACAAGCCAATTTTAATTCGGATGAAACTTTACCCCAATGGCATCTGGAAAATAATAGAAATCTGATTTTTAACGCTGAAATGTTTAAGAAATTTTTAATTTTTCTTTCACTATGTTTTGTTTTCGTAGTAATTGCTTTTTATAATAAAACATCCGCATACGACGACCAAACCACTCATCCGGCCTTAACCGATGAAATAGTTGATTTTTATAATCTATCTTTTCCGGACAAACAACTGACTCCCCAGCAGAAAGAATGGATTGTTGAAGGTAGTATTTTGGAAGACACTCCGCCCAGATGGATAAACCACTTTTACGACCCGATAAATAAAATTGGCTGGAGCGGAGAACATACCGGTAAATACGACGCCGAAACAGTACGATTGGTTTCGCAAAAACTTATTGCTCCCTACGGTATTACGCCGGTTTCTTCATTAAATTGGTTGCATAACGAACAATTACAAGCGCAGTACGCTTTTTATAAAGGCGCCAAAATATGGGAACGAGGGATATTGGAAATGGTTAAAGGCAACGAAGAAGAGGGCTATAAGATTTTAGGTTATATTCTGCATCTTACAGAAGACGCGTCGGTGCCGGAACATACCCGAAATGACACTCATGCCCATGAATTGGAAGGAGTAACAGGCGATTTTGGTTCTCCTTATGAAGAATATTCAAAACAATATAATCGCCAGAATTTGAATCTTGCTTCTGATTTTTATCAGCAAGGATTAAGGCCGCTTACCAAATCAACAATTGACGAATATCTAATTTCTTTGGCTGAATATTCCAATAAATATTTCTTTTCCAAAGATACGATTAATGACTCGAAATATCAAAATCCGAAAATTATTAGAGATGATGGAAATTTTGGGTATGGGGAAGACGAGAATGGAAAGGAATTTATATTGGCAAGAGAGGTCAATACAAAAACAGATAAAACTTTTATTCTAGATAAAAATGACGGTGATATCCTCTCCGCCTATTTCTCCCGTCTCTCCCGCCAAGCGGTTCTTCACGGCGCCGGCGTGATTGAATTATTCCGCAATGAGGCGGCATTAAAAAAAGAATATCCAGCGCATATTGTTGTTTATGATTCTTCCATATTTAATTATTTTAAAATTCCAAGAGTTTCTATCACTGGGGAATTGGCTAAAATAAAAAATACCGCCTCATCGTTTTTCGCCCAGGTTGGTTCAAAAGTTGGTAATGTCGTATCAACGGTCGGTAACTTCTTTTCAAGAGACGATAATCAGGGTTTTCAGCCGGCGGGGGAGATAAGCTTGCAAACAGAGGAAAGCGAAAATGGAGAAGGGGGAAGCCAAACCGAAAATGTCCAATCAATTGGACAGACGAAAATAAACGAGTCCCAGAATAATCAATCCCAAACCCAGCAAGTTCAATCTCAAACTCAAAAATTCGATTCTTCTTCAAAACTTCAAAAGCAATCCATAGAACAAGACGAGGAAGTTTTACAAAACCAACAATCACAACAGGCAACCACTACTCAACAAACTCCACAACAAACCGAAACGCAAACAGCAACGCAATCTTTTAAAGAATGCGGTTTTTCGATAAACCAACAACCATCGCATTCAAAAATTATTATCAACGAAGTCGCTTGGATGGGGACTTCAGCAAGCGCCAACGATGAATGGATTGAATTAAAAAATATTTCCAGCGGTGAAGTTGATTTGACCGATTGGCAATTGATTGACCAGGACGAACAGATAAAAATAAATCTTGCTTCCATTAATGGAAGCAAGATTTATAAATCAAGCCAGTTTATTTTATTGGAGCGGACTGATGATGATTCCGTGCCGAATATTACCGCTGATTTAATTTATTCTGGCGCGCTTTCCAATTCCAGCGAAGGTCTGCGGCTTTTTGACGGGCAATGCAATTTAATTGATGAGATTTTAGTTAATCCGGAGTGGCCGGCTGGCAATAATACCAGCGCCAGCGAAAGAAGAACAATGGAGCGTAACGCCAACGATTTCAACTGGCATACTTCAAGCGTGATTGCTGGAACGCCAAAACAAAATAATTCAACGCCGACGAGTGTTTCTAGCGGAGGAGGCGGAGGCGGCGGCGTCAGTTCAACTAATAACTCGCAACAAACAATTAACAATCAGCAGCAAGCCTCAACAGAAATTCGCATTACGGAAATTATGTATGACTTGGTTGGCGGCGACAGCGGCCGGGAATGGGTGGAAATTTTTAACGCCGGCAGTTCAGCGGTAAATCTGGAAGGATGGAAATTTTACGAGGACAACACCAATCATAGCTTGAATCTAATTCGGGGCTCGGTAAATCTCGAAGCCGGCGGTTACGCGATTATCGTCGATGACAGCAATAAATTTTTACAAGACCAGCCGCAATACACCGGCGCGCTTTTTGACAGCTCTTTTTCTTTAAGCAACACCGGCGAATCAATAACGATTAAAAACAGCGATACCGTCGTTAATCAGGTTGATTATAATTCCGGTCAGGGCGCTAACGGCGATGGTAATTCCTTACAATTAATTAATAACCAATGGTTGCCGACAGCGCCCACGCCCGGCAGCGCTAATCAAGTCAGTCAAAATAATCAGGCGCCCGGCGCCTCTTTTGTTAATTATCTTTTAATAAGCGAAGTTTATCCCGACAAAACCGGCAATAATTTTGATTTCGTAGAAATATATAACCCGACCAACTCTTTTGTTCAGTTGAGTGATTATTCTCTAAAAATTTTGAAAGGGGAAGCAACTAGTACTGATTCCTTGACAAGTTTTTCAGCAAGCCACACCATCGCTTCTAAAAGTTTTTTCTTAATCGGCTTGGATAATTACAGTCAAAGCACGAGCACTGCAGCCGATATTTCCCGTTCCTCGTCATTCCTGCCAACAACGCAAACAGCAATAGTTATTCTTTATCGTAATGACGATTCTATTGATGAATTCAATTATAATCCGGAAAATTTCGTATTCGGCCAATCCTTGGAACGGAAAGCTTTTAATAATAATCAATGTGTCTTCGCTCAAAACGAAAACGAGTTTCTCGGCAATGGCTGCGATACTGACGACGTCGATTATTTTGAAATTCGTAGCGCGCCTAATCCGCAGAATTCCGCATCTTTTCCCGAGCCGAGAAACGCGCCCACCGCGCCCGCGGATTTCAATATTCAATACAGCACCAGCACGATGGAGTTGATTTTCAACTGGCAGCCGTCGCAGGATTATTCCGGCGTCACTTCAACTTTAACTTATAAAATTTCCGACATCAGTGTCAGCACTTCCACTTTGCCGACGATAGAAACCGCTTCCACCACCGCGAGCGTTTCAATTATTGAAACCGGCCGCAACTATCAATTTTCCATTCAGGCGTTTGACAGAGATGGGCTGGGCTCGGCGACAAGTTCGGCGCAAATAGATGTTCCGGCTCCGCAAAATAATTCGCCGATAGTACTGATGTCGCAGTTAGACGATAGCGCGTTTTCAACACTTACACCTACATCCTCTATATCAAATTACTCTATACTAAATTACGGTTATCAGGAATTTGGAAACGGATTAAGCGGCAAATTACACAGTCTTGTTCTTAAGGTTTCTTCCGGTAATGGCGTTAATCGGTTTGAACTTAGGGAATATGGCGATAGCAACTATAGTCAGCTGGAACGTTCTTGGCCGAGTTATGATCCGATTATCGGTTTCAACCTTCAAGATTTCATTGTGAAACGAGCGGACGGTTCAGTGTGGGAATTTCGGCAAGTCGCCAACTTTGACGATTTCGAAGATATCACCATAGAATTTAGCAACATAGAGGTAAATCCGAGTAAATATTACAGATTATTTTTTGATTCTGGAGACGCCAGCAGACGGATATTTTTTAAAGGCAGCAACGGAGATGTTGGTTTTGGCAGATTTAACTTCTGCTGGGCGACCGGCGGACCGTGGTCAGGCATTCCTACCCAATGTCGCGATATTGATTTTGATATTTATTTTATTTTAAAGATTCTGCCCTAATAATTTTGCCATTAAAAGCGGGATAGGATAAAATGTTATTATGGGCTTGTACAAAGTTTCTCTGCTTATTATTTTGCTGGTGGCGGCCGGGTATTATCTGGTTCCAAAATATTTTCCGCTTTTGTTTTCCCAGCCGGAGGGAAATTATTACGCCGTTACTATAAGCGGCGAAAGTTTCAAATTGGAAGTCGCGGACACAGAGGAAAAACGCCTTAAAGGATTATCCGGCAGAAACGAAATGGCGTCGGACGAAGGAATGCTCTTTATTTTTGACGATGTCGCTAGTCACGGCATCACGATGCGGGGGATGAGATTTCCTTTGGATATAATCTGGCTCAGGAACAAGAAGGTTATTGACATCGCGGACAATGTCTATCCGGATAACGGTTTTGAGCCGGAGATTTATTATCCCGCTCTCCAGGCGGATACGGTGATTGAACTCAACGCCGGCGCCGCGGAAAAATTAAATCTGAAGGTCGGCGACCGTTTGTCATGGTAGGGGAAAATTGATAAAATGAAAATATGACCAAAATCGCAATCAACGGGTTCGGCCGGATTGGCAGGTTGTTTTTGCGGCAAATAATAAACGAGCCGAATGTTAAAGTCGTCGCCATTAACGACTTGGCAGACGTTGAAAACCTGCTTTATTTGTTAAAATACGATTCGGTCTACGGGCGTTTTGAGACGCCAATCGGAAATATAAAATTTCTTCAGGAAAAAGACCCGGCGAAATTGCCGTGGAAAGATTTAGATGTAGATATAGTAGTTGAGGCAACCGGAGTTTTTGAGTCGTATGAAAAAGCCAAAGCGCATTTGGACGCCGGAGCCAAGAGGGTAGTGTTGACCGCGCCCGCGAAAGACGCCGATGGCTCTTTGGGCAGAACGGTTTTAGTCGGTCTTAACGAAGGCGAAATAAAAGAATATAAAATTACTTCCAATGCTTCCTGCACCACTAATGCGGTTCATCCGGTCATCGCCATAATGGCGGAAAATCCCGGAATCGCAAAAGCGGTTTTAAACACGGTTCACGCTTATACCAATACCCAGACAATGGTTGATTCGCCGGTTAAAGGCGCTGATTTCCGGCGCGGCCGGGCCGGAGCGCAAAATATTATTCCTTCAACAACCGGAGCGGCATTAGCAGTTACTCGGGCTTTTAAAGAATTAGAAGGAAAATTCGACGGCATTGCTTTGAGAGTGCCGGTTGTCTGCGGTTCCATCGCGGACATCACTTTTGTTTCCAAAAGAAAAACATCGGTTGAAGAAATAAACGAAATTTTGAAAAAAGCCGCGGCCTCACCCCGCTGGCAGGGGATTTTAAAAGTCGTTGACGAGCAAATTGTTTCTTCGGATATAATCGGCGAGCCCTACGGCGCGATTGTGGATTTGAAATTCACCAAAGTCATTGACGGAGATTTGGTGAAAGTTTTATCCTGGTACGACAATGAGTGGGGCTATTGCGCGATGCTGGTAAAACACGTCTTAAAAGTCGCCGAACTTTTTTAATCAAATGTTTATCTTTATCGGCTCCGACCATCGGGGATTCAAACTTAAAGAAGCCCTGAAAATTTTTTTGAAAGAAAACGGCTACGAAGCGGTTGATGTCGGCAACGACCATTACGACGAAAACGACGATTATCCGGATTTCGCCAAAGCCGTGGCGGAAAAAGTCGCGGAAAATCCGGAGAACAATCGCGGAATTTTAATCTGCCGTTCCGGCGTGGGCGTTGACATTGTGGCGAATAAATTCAAGGGCGTGCGTTCGGCTTTAGCAAGCAATCCCGAGCAGGCGCGGTTATCGCGAAACGACGACGACGCAAATATTTTATCTTTAGCCGCGGATTTTTTAAGCGAAAACGAGATGCGAGAAATCATAAGCGTTTGGCTGGAAACTCCTTTTTCCGGCGATGAAAACCATAAAAGGCGTCTGCAAAAAATTAAAGAGTATGGAGATTCTAAATGAGAAAAAGACAAAATTTCTGGAAGCAATGGCGAATCAATTGCGCCAGGAGGTGATTGAAATGATTGTTGAAGCCGGTTCCGGGCATCCGGCCGGCTCTTTGGGAATGGCGGATATTTTTTCCGCTTTTTACTTTCATATTTTAAATCACGACCCGAAAAAACCGGATTGGCCGGAGCGCGACCGCTTGGTTTTGTCCAACGGCCACATCTGTCCGGTCCAATACGCGGCGCTCGCTCACGCTGGCTATTTCCCGGTTGAAGAATTAAAAACCTTAAGAAAACTCGGTAGCCGTTTACAGGGGCATCCCTACAGAAAAATTTTGCCGGGCATAGAGACATCTTCTGGTCCTTTAGGCGAAGGACTGTCGCAGGCAATCGGCATCGCGTTGGCCGGTCGCCTTGATGAAAAAAAATACCGCGTCTATTGCATTATGTCCGACGGCGAGCAGGATTGCGGAAATATCTGGGAAGCGGCGATGTTCGCCGGAAAATATAAGTTGAGCAATTTAACCGCGATTATTGACAGAAACAACATTCAGAGCGACGGCTTTACAGAAGAAATAATGCCGCTTGAACCATTGCGGCAGAAATACGAAGCGTTTAACTGGCACGTTCTGGAAGTTGACGGCCATAATATTGAAGAATTTATTGACGCGATTAACGAAGCCAAGGCGATTTACGAAAAACCGACCGTGATTATCGCGCACACCATTCCGGGCAAAGGCGTTGATTTTATGGAGCAGGATTATATTTGGCACGCGATGACTCCGAATAAAGAACAGGCGAAAAGGGCGTTAGCGGAGCTGGAAACATTGGGAGGAAAAATAAAAAGCGAACATGAATAAGCATCCTTTAATCAGAAAAATTTATCTTTACATTTTTACTTTGGTCGGTTTGACTTTGATTTCCATTGGCAGTGTGCGGCTGGTCGGATTGGCTCTCAAGACCTATATATTCACCAAAGCGGATATTTATTACGAATATCCGGCGGTAAGGCCGCTCAGCGTTCCCGAAGGGAAGTCGGAAGAAATTCCGCAGCCGACGAAGCGGGAAATTGAAGATTATCAAGACAAACAGCGAACTTCGCAAAGGCAGAGAGACGCGGCGGAATCGTTGGCGATGCTCGTCGTCGGATTGCCGCTTTATTTTTATCACTGGAGCGTGATTAAAAAAGACAAAAAAGAGGAAAATGCTCAGTAATAATTTAAAAGTTGCCGAAGGGGTTGAGGCGAAGCCGAC
>CAYIKS010000009.1:0-14890 GCA_964364125.1 uncultured Candidatus Saccharibacteria bacterium | reverse complement strand
CGAAGACATCAGGGGCCAATTTAGCGGCATCGGCGCGGAAATCGGCATTCGCAACGAACAACTGGTGATTGTCGCGCCTCTGAAGAACACGCCGGCGGAACGGGCGGGCTTGAGAGCCGGCGATAAAATTTTAAAAATTGACGACATTGCCACCTATGACTTGAACGTTGACGAGGCGGTGAAACTGATAAGAGGGGAAAGAGGGACAACCGTTATTTTGACAATCCTCCGAAATGGCTGGGAAGAACCAAAAGAAATTTCCATTGTCCGCGATATTATTCAAGTGCCGACGCTTGACTGGGAAATAAAAGACGGCAATATTCTTTATCTTCATCTTTATAATTTCTACGAACAAGCGCCATTTCTTTTGTATCAGGCGATTGTCCAAAGCATTTTTCACGATATTCAGGGTATTGTTCTTGACCTGAGAGATAACCCCGGCGGATTTCTGGAAGCGTCGGTAAACATCGCCGGCTGGTTTTTGGAACGGGGCGCAACTGTGGTTAGCGAAGAATTCCGGTCAGGCGAAAAAGAAATTTTTAAAGCCAGCGGCAGCGGATTGTTTAAAGATATGCCAATGGTGGTTTTGATAAATCAGGGTTCAGCTTCGGCTTCGGAAATTTTAGCCGGCGCATTACGGGACAACCGCGGCGTAAAACTTGTCGGCAAAAAGAGTTTCGGAAAAGGCACGGTGCAGGAAATGGTGGAATTAAAAGACAAGTCCGTGATAAAAATCACCGTTGCCCATTGGGTTTTGCCACAGGGATTGATTATTGAGAATAACGGCTTAACGCCCGACTACGAGATTGATTTAACCGATAAAGACAGGGAAGAAAAAAGAGACCCGCAATTGGAAAAAGCGATGGAGATTTTGAAATCAGAGATTTCAAAGTGAAAGTTATACTTTTAGAAAATATAAAAGGCTTGGGCAATAAGTTTGACGTGAAGAAAGTCGCTGACGGTTATGCCAGAAATTTTTTGTTGCCGAAAGACCTGGCTAAAATCGCCACCGACGAAACGGTAAAGGCGCTGGGAAAACAAAAAGCCGCCGCTGAAAAACAGAGAGAAGAATTGAGAATATCGGCTGAAAATTTAGCGGAAAAACTTTCCGGACAGGAATTTCATTTTTATCCGCAGATTGGCAAAAAAGGAGAACTTTACGGTTCAGTAAAAAAAGACGACATCAAAAAAGTGATTGAAGATAAATTTGAGGAAACGAAAAAACTTGACTTGGAAGCAGATTTAGACAGGCCGCTTAAAACAGTCGGCGAATGCGAGGTGATAATTCATTTGGGTTACGGCGTAAAAGCGAAAATCAGAGTAATAATAAATAAAGCGGTGATTGAATAATTATTTTACCGCCACGATTTTTGCGTATCGGCGGTTGCCGTCAAAACGAGTTTTCTTTTTGGAAAGGAATTTGACAATGCCGGCTTTTAAAGCGTAGAGAGTGTCGTCCCGGCCGCGAGCCACGTTTCGCCCAGGCAAATACTTCGTGCCTCGCTGACGAATCAAAACTTCGCCGGCTTTTACCGCCTGGCCTTCCTGTCTTTTTACGCCCAAACGTTTTGCTTTCGATTCTCTCCCTAATTTAGTTGAACCCCCAGATTTAGTGTGCGCCATAGTTCGCTTCGCTCAAAATCAAAAATCAAAACGCAAAAATCAAAATTACAAACCAAAAATTAAGAGTAATTTAAATAATTTTGAATTTTGACTTTTAAATTTTGAATTCCTTAAATTATAGTATATAATTTAAGGGTATGTCAACCCAAAAGCTAATTTTTGACATTGAAACCGTCGGCGTTGATTTTGAGTCGTTGGACAAAATATCGCAGGATTCGCTTACGCGCTGGATTAAAAAAGAATCAATCGGCGAAGAAGAATACCAGACGGCGCTGGAAGAATTGAAAAGCGGGCTCGGCTTTTCGCCTTTGACCGGAGAAATCATCGTTATCGGCGTCTTGGATTACGCGAAAAATCAGGGCGTTGTTTATTTTCAGGCGCCCGGCCGGCAAATTGAAGAATTCAGCGAAAACGGCATCACGCTCAAACAAGCAACTGAAAAAGAAATGCTGGAACATTTTTGGAACGGCGCCAGGCAATACGACGAATTTATAAGCTTTAACGGCAGGGGATTTGACGGGCCGTTTCTAATGATCCGTTCGGCTTTTCACGGCATCAGACCGACTAAAAATCTTTCGGAAAGCCGCTATTTGTACCAGCAGAAAACCTGCGTCCATATTGATTTGGCTGACCAGCTCGCGTTTCAGGGCAATGTGAGGCGGAAGGGAAGTCTGCATCTCTGGAGCAGTCTTTTTGGCATAAAAAGTCCGAAATCGGACGGCGTCACCGGCGACGACATTGGCCGACTTTACAAGGAGAAAAAATTTTTGGAAATCGCGAGATACAACGCGGGAGATTTAAAAGCCACGAAAGAACTTTATGAAAAATGGGAAAAATATCTGAATTTATAAAAAATCACAAACGCGATATTATTATTTTCCTTTTGGCATTTTTAATCAGTTCCATCAGTTTCGGGCTCGGCTATCTGGTTAATCGCGAATTCAACCGCGCTCCGATTGTGATTGAAAAATGCGCCGATTTATAAATAACCGAGCTGTCTTAGCCAATAATCATTTTCCCATTCCCATAATTTTTTCGCACCCAGAAACGCCTTAAAGTCCTCCTGCCAGTAGGGGAATTCTTTAAGTTCAATGTTGCCTTTAATCTCCGACCACTCGTGAACGCAGTTTTTTGCTTTTTTGCTGTAGCCGCCATTGAGCCACGGCAATTTTATTTTTTTCCTTCCGCCTTTTTCCCTAAGCGTGGCGCCGCATTTCAAACAGGTTTTATTTTGGTCAATCCGCAATATCCAACGGGTCTGTAAATTTTTAAAATCTTTTTCAACAGCCGCCATATAAGCCGCGGTCTGAAGATTGTAATCGCGGTAAATCGCCTGGGAGGTTTTAATGTCCAAAACCCCGAACTTGCCGTCAATTAAAGCCAGAGCGTCCAGAGTGCCGGCATATCGTTCGTCATAATGGATGACTTGTTTTTCCACGAATTCCGGGTCAACTTGAATGTGTTTTTCTTCAAGGAATTTCAAAAAAGCGTCAATCGCCGGAGCGATAACAGAGTCTATAACAGGGGATTGCCTCATTAAAATTTCTTCAACGGTCTCGTGGATGAGCGTGCCTTCGTTGGCAGATTGTTTTTTCACGGCCTCGCCTTCCTCAAAATTATTCATTTCGGCGTAAAAACGATAAAGCGCGGGTTTGGCTTTAATGTCCACGATTTTCGTCACTCTCGGATACCAAACGCCGTCTATCTCGTATCCGGAAAGCCCTTTGAAATGGTCTAAGTTGGAATAATACATTTATTTACCCAATAACATTAAATAACATTAGCACGTTTAATGCCCGAAACGCAATAGGAAACAAGGGTTTTGCTAATTAACATATGTCGCCCATTATCTCTTTTGCGACGGATATATACACCAACTACTAAATAGCGATATCCGACGCAAAAGATAAACCGAAGATTTTGCAACGCTAAATAGACATTTATCATCGCAAAATCTTCTTCCGTACAAAAATTTATAAATAACTCAAAATCAATTTAATAAAATCAATCAGAAATTTCAGAACACCGATAAAAAGCCATTTGACAATCCCCCACATCCAAAAAATCAGCCGCTCGGTCAAAAGCCAAAGATTGTTCGCCAGTAGAACAAATAAATCAAATAATTGCCTTAACTCATTCATTTTCTATATTTTTTTTATCGCGACCTTGATTCTTTTTAAACTTTCTTCTTTGCCCAAAATTTCCATAATTTCAAACGGTCCCGGCGAGGCGTGTTTGCCCGACAAAGCGACGCGCAGAGGCCAGAGCAGTTCGCCTCGGCCCCAAACCTCGGTAAGCGGCATAATGATTCTTGCCAAATTTTCCTGAGTAAAATCCGATTCCGGCGCTTTTTCAATTTCCGCTGAAAGCAATTGCAGATTCGCCAAAATTTTATCTTCTGACATATTCTGCCACGCCAAAAGTTTCGGTTCATAATCCGGCAGTTCAAAAAAGAAATCCGCCAGTTCTTTGAAGTCAGTAAGTTTTTTAATTCTTTCTTTTTCAATTTCAATAGCCCTAACAAGCAGTTCTTCATTTTCAAACCAATCTTCGGGGATAAAATCTTTTAATCGCTTGGCTAAATCTGTCGCGTCGCTGGTTTTTATGTATTGGGCGTTAAACCAATCAAATTTTTCAATGCTAAAAACCGCGCCGGCTTTCTGCACGCGCTTAATATCAAATTCTCTAATTAAATCTTGGCGGCTTAATACTTCGCGGTCATCCTTCGGGTGCCAGCCGAGCAGAGCCAAAAAATTGACCATCGCCTCGGCTAAATATCCCTGCTTCCGGTAATCGTCCAAAGAGGTTTCCAAATACCTTTTAGACAGCTTGCTTCGGTCCGGCGAAAGAATAAGCGGCAGATGGGCGTATTTGAGTTCGTCAAAGCCCAGCGCCTTGCCTATCAAAATCTGTTTCGGCGTGTTGGAAAGATGGTCTTCGCCGCGGATTATATGGGTGATTTTCATTTCAGAATCGTCAACCGTTCCGGCAAAAACAAACAAGGGCGCTTTTAAATTTTTAGCGATAACAATGTCTCCTATCAATCCGGTGTTGAAACTGACTTTCCCGCGGATTAAATCATTGAATCCCACTTCAACTGAAGGCGTTTTAAAACGAATCACCGCCTGCTCGTCTTTCGCTATCCTCTTTTCACTTTCTTCTTTTGATAAAGCCCGGCACTTGCCGCTGTATTTCGGCGCCAAACCCTGACTAATCATCGCCTGCCTTTCGTTTTCTAATTCTTCTTTGGTGCAAAAACAATAATAAACCCAATCATCGTTAAGAAGTTTTTGAAGATATTTTTCGTAAATATCCATTCGCTCGCTTTGCCGATAGGGGCCGTAGTCGCCAATATAATCTCTTTCCCCTATTACTCCTTCGTTCCAATCAATTCCCAACCACTTTAAACTTTCCAAAATATCTTTCTCGTATTTCGCCTCCGAACGTTCAATATCTGTATCCTCTATCCGTAAAATAAATTTGCCGTCGTTCTGCCGAGCAAAAAGCCAGTTAAAAAGGGCGGTTCTGACGCCGCCGACATGCAAGGGTCCTGTCGGCGCCGGCGCAAAACGAACTCTCACCGATTTTTTAGGACTATCAGTCATTTGTAATAAGGATTTTCTAATAAACCTTTGTCAGATTCAAAATTTCCTCCGCGATGGTTTTGGCGGCCTCGGGTTTAGAGAAATTTTTGGCGGCTTGGGACATTGACTTTAGTCGCGATGGGTCGCTAAAAAGTCGGCGCAATTGGTCAAACAAAATGTTCGGTTTTAGGTTTTCTTCTTCAATAACCAGAGCCGCGCCGGATTTAGCGTATTCATAAGCGTTGAACGATTGATGATTATGCGCCGCTTCGGGCAAAGGAATTAAAATAGACGGTTTCCCCATTGCCGCGATTTCAAAAATCGTGCCGCTGCCGGCGCGACCAATAACCAAATCAGCGGCCAAATACGCCTCTTTTATATTTTCCTCAAAATAAGGAACGATTTTATAGCGCGCTTTTTCTTCCGGCGTGAAATTCTTCAAAACCACGTCGAGTTCTTTTTTAATTTCGTCAAAATTTTTCAAGCCGGTCTGGTGTAAAATCTGGTAATCCTTTATAAAATCGCGGGCAATGTCCAAAAAGAAATTGTTGATTCTTATTGAACCCTGTGAACCGCCGATTACCAAAAGCAACGGCGCGTCCGGATTGAAGCCAAAACTTTTTTTCGCTTCCTTTTGTTCTATCCCCTGCTCTAATAGCGCCTTTCTTATCGGATTCCCCACTAAAGCGGTGTTTTTATTGTTCAAAAGTTTTGCCGCTGAACCAAAAGAGATGCCGATTCGGTCAGCAAATTTGGCGGACAATCTATTGGTTAATCCCGGCACAGAGTCGGATTCGTGAATAACAATCGGCACGCGGTAAAATTTCGCCGTTAAAACAATCGGCAAAGCGCCCGGCCCGCCTTTGGAAAATAAAACATCGGGCATCAGCCAGAAAATTTTCCAAAACGCCTGGAAAAAACTAATGGGAAACTTTAGAATGTCCAAAAAATTCCTTAAATCGAAATAACGCCTCAGTTTGGCTGAAAAAATTTTATAGACCATTATGCCGTTGTTCTCTAAAATCGTTCCGTAGCGGTCCGGCGCGCCCATATATTTTAAATCAACTTCAATTCCAACGGTTTTTTCCCGAGATTTCAATTCTTCAGCCACCGCCAGAATCGGATAAATATGTCCGCCGGTGCCACCGCCGGTGAATAAGATGCGCAACATTTAAGTGTACTTTGATATATTAACAATTACTCCGGCGAGCGTCAAAAAAACCGCCAGCGACGTGCCGCCGTAACTGATAAACGGCAAAGGCACGCCTGTTAAAGGAATCAGGCCGGAAATCGCGCCGATATGAATAAATGTCTGAATGGCGAGCACCGAAGTCAAGCCGACGGCGATAAGTTTTCCGAATTGGTCCCGGGAATTTTTGGCGATTAAAAATCCCCGCAAAATCATTGTGATAAAAATTCCCAAGAGAATCAAAGCGCCGAAAAATCCGAACTCCTCGGCAATGACCGCGAAAATGGAATCGCCGATGGGCTCGGGAAGATATTTGAATTTCGTGGTGGATTTGCCGAAACCCACGCCCCAGGGTCCTCCGGCGCCAATAGCCATTAACGCCTGATTAAGATGATAGCCGCCGACCTCAACGTTGACTTTCTCCGGATAAATGAACGCCTTAATTCTTTCAAAACGATAAGGAGTGAAATAAATTACTAACGCCAAAACCAAGATTCCCAGAAGAATAGTGCCGACAATATAAGAGAGTCGGGCGCCGCTGACAAAATAAACAACCAAGCCGCTCGCCATTATGATAACCACCGTCGTGGTGGCCGGTTGAATGAGCACCAAAAAAGCAATTAAACCGCAGATAAAAAGAAACGGCAAGTATCCTTCCAAGAAACTTGTCTGGCGGCTGATTTTTTTATTGCTCAACCAAAGAGCCAGATAAATTATAAAAGTGAGTTTTAAAATTTCCGCCGGCTGGATGGAAAATGGCCCGAGGTCCAGCCAGCGGCTCGCGCCTTTAAATGAATAACCGAGCGGCGTAAAAACCGCCACCAATGCCAGAATGCTTAAAAATAAGAACGGTAGCGCCAATTTTTCAAAACGTCGGTAATACATTCGGCTGGTGAGCAGAAATCCGACAATACCCAAGCTCAAACCGTAGAACACCTGATGTTTTAAATAATAATAAGTGTCGTTGAACTTTATTTTGCCGATATCCGAGGAAGCGCTGGATAAAATGAGCAACCCAAAAAGCGTCAGCAAAGCGACGCAAAAAAGAAAAACATAATCCGGATGATGACCGAGTTTAGCTTTCATGTTTCAACACTTTCCCCGCTAAAATATTCTGAAATTGTCCTTCTTTCACTACCCTTCTGCCGTTCAGAATTACTTCCCGGATTTCGGCGTCGCGGAAAAGCACTAAATCAGCCGCGTAGCCGCCGCTTACCACTCCCCTATCTTCCAAGCCGAGTTTTGCGGCCGGCAAAGAAGTGATTTTTCTGACTGCGGTTTCCAGCGGCATAATTTTTTCTTTTTCAACCATCTCTAAAAATCGCGTAAATGTTTTGTAAGACCGTTCCGGTTTAAATCTGACAACATCCCCAAAACTGGCGCTGTTTGAAGCGATTATTGAACGTTCATGCGATAAAAATTCAGTTATCTTCTTAGGGCTGATGTTTTTATAAGAAACAACCGCCCGGAAAGACGCGTCTTCCATTAAATTTAAAAGCCCCTCAATTAACGTCAGATTTCTGTTAAAGGAAAACTCTTTCAGGGTTTTGCCGTTAAGGAATTCTTTAGCCGGAGCATTAACAATGACAATTTCCTCGCCTTTTATTTTCGGCAGTTCCGCGACAATCTTTTTTCTGATTTCCGGCGTCTGGATGTTTTTAAGCATCAATTCCCTGTCCCCTGATTGGGCCCAGCGCGGCAGAAAAACGTCAACGGTGACAACGCTTTCATTAAAAGGATAAACGTCAAAATAAACATCGGCAGCGTTGGCGTTTTCGCTGATAAGTTCAAGCGCCTGCTCATAATCTTTTTCAAAACCGACAAGCGGCTGGAAATGGTTGACTAAAGCGGTCACGCTGTTTTCTTTAGCAATGTTAATCGTTTCATTGACCGCTACGAGCAATCCTTCTTTACGATGACGGAGATGAGTGGCGTATAGGCCTTTGAATTTTTTAATCATACCAACCAATTCTTTAACTTCGCCGTAAGTCGTATGGTGCGCTTGAGAGTAACCCAAGCCGGTGGAAAATCCGAAAGCGCCGTCTTTCATGGCTTTTTCCAAAACCGAAGCAAAAACCTTCATTTCGTTTTGGGTCAATTCTCGATCGGTCTCGCCAACTAATGCCTGACGAACAGTGGTATGGCCAACCAAAGTGCCGAAATTAACTCCCAAGGGCCGCTTTGACAATGTTTTTAAAAATTCTCCAACTGTCTGCCAATTGACGTTCATCCGATTGATGTCTGCCCATTGTCTAATTGATTCCAAAGAGCCGTAAAGAAGCGGCGCCAAAGACGCGCCGCACTGACCGCCGATAATGGTGGTTACGCCTTGGAGCAGAAAATCTTTTTGCGAGGGATTGGAAAAAAGCGTCAAATAGTGGTCGGAATCGGTGTTGATGTCGATAAACCCGGGCGCCAAATACGCTCCCATTCCGTCAATAATTTCGTCAGCCCGATATTTCGGGAAACTGCCGACGGCGGAAATCTTGTCGTTTTTAACCAAAACATCGGCTTTCACCGCCGGCCGTCCGGCGCCGTCAAGGAGTTGGACGTTTTTGATAAGAATTGTTGCCATGTTTTATATTATAACACAAAAAAGTTATTGAACGGCCGTCAAATAACTTTAGTAAATAAATTAGTTTAGAATCGCTTTTTACAAAAACTTACTCAAGAAAAATACAACCAATCCCAAACCGGCGAAGGCCGCGGAAATAATCCAGAAACGCATCGTGATTTGCGATTCTGGCCAGCCGAGAGCTTCAAAATGGTGGTGAATCGGCGCCGCCAGAAATATTTTCTTGCCCCGCAATTTTTTGGAAAGGAGTTGTAAGGCAACCGAGACGGATTCAACAACCAAAATAAATCCGATTACCGGCAGGAACAAAACGCTGTTGGTCAAAAAAGCAATAACCGCCAAAGTAACGGTCAAGCCCATAATGCCGGTTTCTCCCATATAAAACTTCGCCGGGTGCACGTTGAACCAAAGATAAGTAATCAGCGCGCCGATGATGACCACAATTAAAGCGGTTAAATCGTAGAGCCCTTTGGCATAAGCAATCACGCCAAAAGCCGCGAAAATCGGCGCCAGCACGCCGGCTGATAATCCGTCCAAACCGTCCACCACGCCGCTGGAAAAAGTCGCCAGCACCACGAGAACGAAAAGCAAAATATACCAGCCGTTGATATCAATATTGCCGTAAAAAGGAATAAAAATGCTGTTCCATCCCAGTTTGTAATGGAACCACCAGGCGCCGACCAAGGCAATCAAAAGAATTAAAGCCAGCCGCACCCGAAACCTGACGCCGCCGCCGATATATTTACCCTTATTAACGATAACCAAAATGTCGTCAATCAAACCCAAAAGAGAAGCAGCTGCCAAAGTGAACAAAGGCAGCCAGGTCTGGGAACGCGAAAGAAAATTCACTTTTTCAGCCAGTTCCGGCGACAAAAATCTGGAAACCAAAAATACGCCTAAAGTGACGAGCAAAGTCGTCCCCCATATTAGAATTCCGCCCATTCGCGGAGTACTAACTTCTTTTTCAGCGTGTAATTTCGTAAAAATCGGTGTTTTTTCGCCTCCAAAGCTCTCTTCTCTCGGCTTTTTCTTCCAGCATTTGTATTTGTAAAGAAAGCGGATTAAAACCGGCGCCAAAGCAATCGACACCGCGAAAGACACCACGAACAAGCTTAAAAATTTAACGATGAGAAAAACGTGGGTGATATACATATCTATTCATCTATTCAACGCACTTCAACAATTCTTCCGTCTCCTTGTATCTGTCGGAACTCCCTAGAATAATGAGTAAAACTGGCCGGTCATTTTTGTTGAAAAGCGAAATTAAATTCTGTTTTGATTCATCAATAAAACCGGTTTTGCCGCCGATGAAATCCGACCGGCCGACGAATTGATTGGCGTTGACAAGCCGTTTTGCTTGATTTGTTTCTAAATCCAAAATCAGGCTCTCTTTTTGTCTGCTAATGCCGAAGATTTCCGGATAATTTGCGTAAATATAATTTACTAATTTCGCCAAATCATTAGGCGTTGATTGATTCAAAAAAGAAAGGCCGGTTGGTTCAAAAAAAATCGTCTGAAGCATTCCCAATTCGCCGGCTTTTTCATTCATCTCTCTTACAAAATTTTCCGTACCGTAGGCCTCGGCCAAAGCGACAGCCGCGTCATTGCTGGAAGTCAGAAGCATCGCTTTAATAAGGTCAAGGGCGATGTAAATTTCGCCAGGGCTTAGATTGCCCGCTGTTCCTTCGCTGTTTATTGCGTTTTCGCTCACTAAAATCGTTTTTTCCGGGCCTATTTTTTCCAGCGCAACAACAGCGGTCATCAATTTGGTTAAGGAAGCGATAGGCCAGCGGTTCACGGGCTTCCTTTCAATGAAATTAAAATTTTCATTAATGTATCTCATAATGGCCGACTGACCATTAAATTCCGGAGAGCAATAAACATTAGAATCAGAATCCGACGCAACAACGCCCGCCTGATAAGAGACATTGCCCAAAGGCGCGGCTTCTTCAAATCCGACAACGTCAACCTCTCCCCTTTTCTGCTCGCCGCCGACTTTAACCATCAAAAGCGAAAGGGAAATAACAACGACAAATACAACAATCGGTGCTCTCATAAAGTTAAATTAAGTTTAACAGATTAAAAATCGGCTGGCAAAGGGGTATAAATATTTTTCGGGTCCCAAAGCAGGAAGCCGTTGATAACTTCCGGAGTGCTGGAAGCCGCGTCGTAGAGCGCCTGGATTTGTTTTTTTACCATTGCCGCGTCATAGTCCGCGCCCAAATCAAAATCCTGAAGCCAAGGCCGGAGTTTGACTAACGACTGAGTTGAAGTTGTTGTCGTAAGTTGTAAGTTATAAGTCGTGAGTCGCCGCAGAGCGGCCTCCATTGAATACTTTACCACCTCGTAAGGATAAAACGCCGGATTTTTGTAGCCCAAGAACCCTTTGGCGTAATGTGAAGGATAGACCATTGGAGAAATATAATCAAAATAAGGAAAGATATCTTCCAGCGACTGGCCGATGCCCATGTCCCCATAATTAACCGTGACCAACCCAAAAATGTCGGCAGAAATTTTTTTGTCCGCCAATTGTTCGCGGAGCTCTTTGAAAAATTCTTTAATCACCGCGTTTTTCGGCGTTTTTCCGTCCCAGACGGGAAAACTCATGTCATCCAAGTTGCCGTCCGAAGCAAAACGAATGTAGTCAAAATTCAACTCGTCAAATCCCCTTTCAGCCGCGTCTTTAGCGATGGCGATGTTATAATCCCAGGCCTCTTTACTGGCCGGGTCAATCCAGGCAAGTTTTTTATGGTCAAGCCATAATCCCCCTTTCTCTTTGCTATGAATCGCCAAATCCGGCCTTGCTTTTGCCAAAACCGGGTCCTGAAAAATCGTGATTCTGGCAATCACGTAAATATTTTCGTCGTGGAGTTTTTTAAGCAAAGAATTTATTTTCGGAATCCTGATCTCCTTGGCGCCGTATTTTTCAACTTCGCTGTTTTTTATGTTGTAAGCAACATATCCGGAAAAATCTTTAATGTCAATGACAATGGCGTTTAAATTGTTTTTCTTGATGAAATTTATAAGCTCGTCTGTTTTTCTGTTTGAGCCGGCGGACCAGCTGGTGGCATAAATGCCTTTTATTTCGCCGGGCGGATTTGCCAAGGGTTTCTGGTTTTCTATGTCGGAATTCTGGTTTGCCGGCGCCGGAGCGTTGGTCAAAGGATTCGGCTGCTTGGCTTCAAAGTCAAAAACGCCGGACAGTGCTCCGGCAGGATTGTTCAGGTCAATGTTTCTACTAACTCCCAAAACCAAAAAAAATACCGCCCCAACCACCGCTAATACCAAAGAGACCACGAAATACCGCATTAAATCTAAAATACCCGATATTTCTTTAATTTGCAAACTCTCGGATTTTTACTATAATAATCCTATGTCGCTCGCTATTTATCGCAAATATCGGCCGAAAAAATTAGCTGATGTTTTAGGTCAGGAAACGGTTGTCCAAATTCTTCAAAATGCCGCCAAGCAGGACCGCTTGGCGCACGCTTATTTGTTTTACGGTCCGCGCGGCAGCGGGAAAACAACTACTGCCCGGCTGATCGCCAAAATCGCCAATTGCGAAAAAAGACAGCAGGACCGAAAATTTAAAGAACAAGGCGAACCCTGCAACGAATGCCGGCCGTGCGTTGAAATTGACGAGGGTCGGGCTTTGGACGTAGTTGAGATTGACGCGGCTTCCAACCGCGGCATTGATGAAATCCGCGACCTTAAAGAAGGCATCAAGTTCTCCCCTACTTCCTATCGTTACAAAATTTTCATCGTTGACGAAGCGCACCAATTAACCAAAGAAGCGTTCAACGCCTTGCTAAAAACTCTTGAAGAACCGCCGGCTCATGTCATATTCGTTCTCGCCACCACGGAATACGAAAAAATGCCGGCAACCATCACCTCGCGCGCTCAGAGATTCCATTTCAAACGTCTACCGCTTGTTAAAATCGTTGGAAAATTGAAAGCTATCGCCAACGCGGAAAAAATAAAAGCCGACGACGCGGCGTTGGAGCTTATTGCTTCGGCGGCCGAAGGAAGCTTCAGAGACGCGGAGTCGCTTTTGGACCAGATAAACTCTCTTGAGGACGAAATTGTTTTAGAAAGCGTTGAGAAAATTCTCGGCCAGGTCGGATTTAAGCGGACTGCGGAACTGGCTGAACTGTTGATTAAAAATGATTTGGCTGGCTGTCTGGATTATCTGGCGAAAATTCAGGAGGGCGGTTATAACCTCGTTCAGTTTAACAAAGACCTGATTCATTATCTGCGCCGGATTCTGGCTTTAAGATTTGGTCCGGATTTAGAAAAAGAATTTTCCCGGGAATTGACCGACCAGGAATTAAACACCGTCAAAAAACACAGCCAACTCATTGACATAGACAGGACTATTGTTTTACTAAAGTCGCTCATCAGGGCTTACACCGAGATGCGCTACTCGCCTTTCGCCATCGTGCCGCTGGAAGTGGCGATTATTGACAATTTGAAAAATTCAGAGTATAATTTATAATAAATAAGTACAATAAAATCTAAAGGTCGGCAAATTAATTATTTTTAAAATTAGATATGAAAAATTTAGTTGTTAGTTTACTGATAATCAGCGTCATCGGTGTAATTGGTTTTGCTTTAGTTTCTCAAGCTGGTTCAGAACCGACAGCCAGAAAAATCGTGGTTTTTAAGCCGGGCGTTGAAGATTCGGAAAAAGAAGCGCGGATTGACAAGGTCAAGGGAATAAAAATCAAACACCTCCGTTTGATTAACGGAAAAGCGGCTTTGCTTTCCAAGAGCGCTGAAGAAGCTTTGCTGAAAGATCCGGCAGTTTCAAGAATTGACGACGATGTGGAAGTTTTTGCTTTATCCAGATCAGTCAAAGACGAGAAAAACGAGAATGGGTTTTTGTTTGAACGAAAAGCGCTATCTCAACCAGCCCAAGTTCTGCCGTGGGGCATTGATAGGATTGATGCGGAATTGGCTTGGGTTACCACCACCGCTAACCCGATAAAAGTGGCGGTTGTCGACACCGGCATTGATGTAAGCCATCCGGATTTGAAAGATAATATCAAAGGCGGCGTCAGTACGGTTTGGTATACTACGAGTTATAATGACGATAATGGCCACGGGAGTCATGTGGCTGGCATTGCCGCGGCTCTTGATAACACGATTGGCGTGATTGGCGTCGGCCCGCAGATTGATCTTTACAGCGTTAAAGTTTTAGATCGCCGCGGTTCAGGTTATCTTTCTGATGTTATTGAAGGTCTTGATTGGACGATTGCCAATGGTATGCAGGTCGTCAATATGAGTTTAGGGACAACGGCTAATATCTTGTCTTTTCGGGAAGCGATTCAAAGAGTTAATGACACTGGTATTGTTCAGGTGGCGGCAGCGGGAAACAGCGGCGGCGCAGTGATTTATCCGGCTGCTTATCCAGAAGTAATCGCGGTTTCGGCTACTGATAAAACCAACACGATTGCTTCTTGGTCTTCGCGCGGTCCGGAAATTGATTTAGCCGCGCCAGGAGTCAACATCTATTCAACCTACAAAGGTTCAAAATATAAAACTCTTTCCGGCACTTCAATGGCCTCGCCTCATGTGGCTGGTTCAGCGGCTTTGGTGTTAAATACGCCTGTTGGCGCTTATGACATTGATTTTGACGGTATTTGGGACCCAACCGAAGTCCAACAAAAACTTCAAGACCGGACAATTGATTTGGGAAAAATTGGCTTTGACAATCTTTATGGTTGGGGCTTGGTAAACGCCTATAACGCGGTTCAGCCGTAATTTCTCTAAAATTCCCTTTACGAAATGTAAAAAATCGAGTAAAATAAATACCGACCAGAAATGGTCGGTATTTATTTAGAAAATTGCCGGGTCGTCTAATGGTAGGACATGGGCCTTTGAAGCCCAGTATCGGGGTTCGAATCCCTGCCCGGCAGC